>NZ_QUIK01000014.1:8132-13461 GCF_003480105.1 Clostridium sp. AM42-4 | reverse complement strand
TGTTTGGGTATCTGGGGGCGCTGATCTTCAAACCTAAAATGAAAGAATAACAATTTGATTAACTTTAATAGGGCCATGTGAGTTACCTTTCGGCAACTCACACGGCCCTTGTCATATACTTAAAAATAGTTATTCTGCCTTCACCGCCCAACGCAGCTTCGTAGATCTTGCTCTGCTGTTGCGGACGCATTCTTCTGCGGACGGCCGGATGACATCTTCCGCGATTTCGGAGTACAGTCCAGCCTTCTGGTACTGCTTGAACGATTTCTTTACCATGCGGTCCTCGCCGGAATGGAAGGTCAGAATCGCCACGCGTCCGCCTGGTGCCAGCACATGCGGCAGCTTGTCAAGGAATGCGTAAAGCACCTCAAACTCGCTGTTTACATCGATGCGCAGGGCCTGAAAGGTTCTGGCACAGGCTTTCTTCACGGCTTCCTTCCGGTCTTTTTCCGGGATAAAGGAAAGTGCCTGCTCAATGAGCTCCCGCACCTTCGTGGTCGTGTCCACCTTTTCCCCTTTGCGGATAGCTCCGGTGATGCAGCGTGCGATTTCTTCTGCATACGGCTCATCGGAGTTTTCTACCAGCATACCAGCAAGCTCTTCCCGGTCAACTTCTTTTAACCGCTCTGCCGCAGAGATCCCTGCCTGCGGATTTAACCGCAGGTCCAGCGGTCCATCAAACTTATAGGAAAAACCGCGTTCCGGATTGTCGATCTGCATGGAGGAAACACCAAGGTCAGCCAGAATGAAGTCAAACGGTCCGACCTCTTTTGCAATCTGGTCGATGTCGGCAAAGTTCATCTGCCGCACCGTCATGATCTCCTCGCCAAATCCAAGGTCTTCCAGACGTTTTTTCGTCTTCACGGATTCGATCGGATCCACGTCCAGACCGTAAATATGGCCTTCGCCGTGAAGCTGCTCTAACATGGCACGGGTGTGGCCGCCGTAACCAAGCGTTGCATCGAGTCCTTTTTGTCCCGGCTTGATCTGCAGAAAATCCAGGATTTCTTTCACCATGATGGAGATGTGCATTCCTGCCGGTGTTCCGCCCTTCTGAATGACATGCTCGATGGTATCTGCGTATTTTTCCGGGTTCAGCTCTTTGTATTTTTCCTCAAATCTTCTCGGATGGGTGCCCTTATAGCGGACACGGCGTTTGTGCGGGGTCTGCGAATCCTGACCCGCATTCCTATTCTGATTTTTTTCTTCCATAATTACTCAGCTGTTACCTTCATGAATTTCTTCTTACCACGTTTTACAACCATACCGTCACCTGCAAAGTCTGCCTTGGTGTAGGCTGTCTTGATCTCCTTCACAGACTCGCCGTTTACAGATACACCGCCCTGCTCTACGTTTCTTCTTGCCTCGGAACGGGTCGGAGCCAGACCGGATTTCTGCAGGACTGCCAGAATATCAATGCTTCCCTCGTTGAAGTCTGCATCGGTTAAGGTAAAGCTTGGCATGTTCTCCAGGCTTCCCTGGCCGCTAAACAGTGCGCGTGCTGCAGTCTGTGCTTTCTCAGCCTCTTCCTCGCCGTGAACCAGCTTGGTGAGCTCATATGCCAGGATTTCTTTTGCGGTATTTAACTGGCTGCCTTCCCACTTGTCCATCTCGTCGATCTGCTCAAGCGGCAGGAATGTCAGCATGCGCAGGCACTTTAATACATCGGCATCTGCCACATTTCTCCAGTACTGGTAGAACTCGAACGGGGTGGTCTTGTTCGGGTCTAACCATACAGCGCCGGACTGGGTCTTGCCCATCTTCTTGCCCTCGGAGTTTAACAGCAGGGTGATGGTCATGGCGTGTGCGTCCTTGCCCAGCTTACGGCGGATCAGTTCGGTACCGCCTAACATGTTGCTCCACTGGTCATCGCCGCCGAACTGCATGTTGCAGCCGTATTTCTGGTATAACATATAGAAGTCGTAGCTCTGCATGATCATGTAGTTGAACTCTAAGAAGCTTAAGCCCTTCTCCATACGCTGTTTGTAGCACTCTGCACGCAACATGTTGTTAACGGAGAAGCATGCACCAACCTCACGCAGCAGCTCTACATAGTTCAATTTTAACAGCCACTCTGCGTTATTTACCATGAGGGCCTTGCCGTCGCTAAAGTCGATGAAACGGCTCATCTGCTCTTTGAAGCAGTCACAGTTGTGCTGGATCATCTCCGGGGTCATCATCTTTCTCATGTCGGTACGTCCGGACGGATCGCCGATCATACCGGTACCGCCGCCGATGAGGGCGATCGGCTTGTTTCCTGCCATCTGCAGACGTTTCATTAAGCACAGTGCCATGAAATGGCCTACATGCAGGCTGTCTGCGGTCGGGTCAAAACCGATATAGAAGGTTGCCTTTCCTTCGTTTACCATTTTTTTGATTTCTTCTTCGTTCGTAACCTGGGCGATGAGGCCGCGGGCTACCAGCTCTTCATAACAGTTCATTGTAGTTCTCCTTTATGATATCTTAGAAATTGCTTCCCATGAAACCTGCGGGCTGCCACTGGCAGCTTTTTCTGGATTGATTCATGGGAATAGAAATAAAAAACCCCGTCCTCCTGGCAAATGCCAGAAAGGACGAGGGACGTCTCGTGTTACCACCTTACTTCACAGACAGCTCACACTGCCTGCCTCAGCGAACAAAGCTGCAGATCGATGCTGATTGATGCATTTTGTTTCCGCCTGCTTTGTTCCAGCATGATAACGGATGCTGTAATCCGGCGCAGCCTACTGATCCATGCAGAACCCCCTTTCGCGATTCCAATGCGGTTTTCGGAATCCTGGCGTTTCCATGCCATAACTTCTGCGACATATCTGTAACGCTGTGGTTCTGATTTTGTTCGGTGCACGGCTCCGGGATGTATTCGCAGTTCGTTTTCCGCGCTCCTCTCATCTGCCGGCTGCTTTCTGTGCGGTACCTCGGACTGTTACTTGTTCTCTTCAATGCCTTAACCTGTATTTACGACTTTGGGATGTCAATGATACTATTTTCGCATCGTGGAAACAGTATCTTGCCAATATATCGCATTATAAAGTGGAAGCCTCAAAATGTCAAGTCCCGGCAAACGATTTCTGCGTATCAACGCATGCGGCGGTTCCCCTTTGATGGAAACGCAGACAGGCAATCTCTATTTTGTGGTAGCAGCCGGGATGTATCTTGCGATTCTTCCTGCGAACTCTGCGACGTTCTGAGTCTGTAATACCACTTTGCCAGGACCGGTCAGTCTGGTTAAAAACAGACCTTCTCCGCCAAACATGATATTTCCGAAACCTTTGACCGTCTCAATCTCGTACTGAACGCTCTTTTCGAACGCAACGACATTGCCGGTATCGACCTTCAGTACCTCGCCCGCCTGCAGATTTTTGATGACTTTATCCCCGTCAATCTCCAGAAATGCCATGCCGCTTCCGCTTAATTCCTCCAGAATGAAGCCTTCTCCGCCAAACAGACCTGCGGACGCTTTTTTGGTAAAAGTAACATTTAAATCAACACTTTCCTGGGCGCAGAGGAATGCACCCTTCTGGCAGATGAGTCCGCCGGTTTCCCCCACATTGACTGGGAGAATGCTTCCTGCAACCGTCGAAGCAAACGCGATCTGGGTACCAGGCTGTTCTGCCTTGTAAGTTGCCATAAAGAGGGATTCCCCTGCAAACATACGGCCAATTCCTTTCATAAGACCGCCGCGTGCATTGGTGGTCATGCTGATACCCTCTGTCATCCATGCCATGCCGCCGGTCTGGGTATACATGCTCTCTCCGCTCTGTTCAAATAAAATCTCCACTGCAGGCATGGTTGTTCCAAGAATCTGATACTTCATCGCGTTCCCTCCATTTTCTTTGCTGTTGTTTTCTATAAAAAGAATACCACAAAACAGATGGGGAGAATTTACAATTTTCTTTCAATTCAGAAACATTTCAAAAGCCATCCGCAAACAATCTTCCGGAAATGTCCGTGCAGAAAAAACATTTGTATTTCTATTACACATTGTGTATAATAAAACACTGGGCATCGCCCACAGATCATCACAGTTGATCCATTAACGAAAGAAAGAGGCATGTTTATGAAAAAGCTATTTGAAACCTGGTGCGGCATCAGTCTTGTAAAACGGATCGTTGCCGGCCTCATCATCGGTGCCATCTTAGGCCTTGCAGTTCCGCAGGCTTCCGGCATCGCCATCCTTGGTAATGTTTTTGTAGGTGCATTAAAGGCGGTTGCCCCGCTCCTGGTGTTCTTCCTGGTCATCAGCTCCCTGTGCCATTCCGGTAAGAGCCACGGCGGTGTCATCCGTACCGTTATCATTCTTTATATGTTCAGTACCTTCCTTGCTGCTGTCATTGCCGTGATCGCCAGCATGATGTTTCCGATCACCCTGACTCTGGCGGAGGGCGCATCTGACCTGGCTGCTCCGGAGGGCATCACGGAGGTATTAAGCTCCCTGCTTTTAAATATGGTAAGCAACCCGGTTCAGTCGATCGTAAACGCAAACTATATCGGTGTTCTGGTATGGGCAGTGCTGTTCGGTATTGGCCTGCGCGGCGCAAGTGTAACAACCAAAACCATGTTCGATGAAATTGCAGGTGGTCTTGCGAAAGTAGTTACCTGGATCATCAGCTTTGCACCGTTTGGCATCATGGGACTTGTATTCAGCACCGTTTCCGAGAATGGTCTTTCCATCTTCACAGAGTACGGAAAACTCCTTGCCGTTCTGGTTGGTTCCATGCTGTTCATTTACTTTGTTACCAACCCGATCCTGGTATTCTGGTGTATCCGCAAGAATCCGTACCCGCTGATCTTCAAATGCTTAAAGAGAAGCGCGATCACCGCATTCTTCACCCGAAGCTCTGCAGCGAACATTCCGATCAACATGGAAACCTGCGAGGAAATGGGACTGGATAAGGATACCTACTCCGTAACGATCCCGCTTGGCGCGACCATCAACATGGACGGCGCAGCAATCACCATCACCGTTATGGCTCTGGCTACCGCACACACCCTCGGCATCGCAGTCGATATTCCGAGTGCCATCATCTTAAGCGTTCTGGCTGCCCTGTCTGCCTGCGGCGCATCCGGTGTTGCCGGCGGCTCCCTGCTGCTGATCCCGATGGCCTGCTCCTTATTCGGTATCCCGAACGACATCGCCATGCAGGTAGTCGGCGTCGGTTTCATCATCGGAGTTATCCAGGATTCTGTTGAGACCGCACTGAACTCCTCCTCCGACCTGCTTCTGTCCGCTTCTGCAGAGTTCAGACAGTGGCGACTGGAAGGAAAAGAGATTAAATTTTAAAATAACAATTTCAGTATATGACAAGGGCCGTGTGAGTTGCCGAAAAGC
>NZ_QUIK01000014.1:0-8114 GCF_003480105.1 Clostridium sp. AM42-4 | reverse complement strand
GTGAGTTGCCGAAAAGCAACTCACACGGCCCTATTAAAGTTAATCAAATTGTTATTCCCTCACATAACGCTCCTGCGTGATTTTCTCATGCGAATACCCTTCAAATTCTTCTGTCTGCGCCAATTTCCACACCGACAGATCCAGAGTACAGTATAAATCTGCCGGATAACTGCGGTTCCAGCGAAACAGAATCACCCCTTCCACATTTTCTGCGTACTCAGCTGGGTCCTGGTCTTCAATCAGGCAATATTCCCCGGATGGAATGTTTTGAAAGCCATCTTCGGTTACCTGAATGCGGCTGGCTGCTTCATCTGGAAACTGCCCCATGCTGTATGCATTCATCCACAGCTTCTTCCCATTTGTCAGCTCCAGCATATGCTGACGCAGCGTCCGGTCCTGACTCTGGCGGCGCTTGTTGAACATCATTCCATTGTGATCGTCTACACATACCATAATGATCATATTGTACTTTTCCCCCCTTGATTATATTTCATCGCATCAGCTCCTTCTTCAATGCCATAAGATCTTCATAGTTGACGGAAGTATCAAAGGCATTTCACTGTCTTGTCTTTAAATAAGCTAATCATATTTTCAACCAGAGTTTTATGAAAATGATTTTCCACTTCATCTATCTAAAACATCATTTTTGTTCTAATCTCTTTGTAATCTGTTGCAATCTCACAAAAGCTTTTCAGGTTGCCTTCGCTTATTACTACTTGCTGTTTGCACCACATGTGAACCATATCCATTATCGTTTATATGTGTGTATCCATCAATACATTTTTCATTTTACACCGCATTTATTCCATGTTACACTGGTTGTATGCAAATGCAAAACATTAGCATACATACTTTTTGATGAGGTGATTTTATGCATTACGCGATCGTAGAAGACCGGACCGAAGACCAGGAGTATCTTTCCGGGCTGATCCGGGAGGAACATAAAAAAGCGGGAATCCCTGCAGATTTTTCCTGTTATCCGAGTGGAGAGGCATTTTTGCAGGAATTTACCCCCGGCGCATTTCAGGCTATTTTTCTGGATATCATGTTAGATAAAAACGGGCTCAACGGCATCGAGACTGCCCGGCGCCTGCGCCGTCTGTCCAAGCGGATCCCTATCATTTTTACGACCTCCGAGCTGGATTTTGCGCTGGAGGGCTACGAGGTGCATCCACTGGATTATCTCTTAAAGCCAGTGAAGCCGGAAAAGCTTGCCTGGTGTCTTCAGGAAATCCGGGAATATCTGGCGGTGCCATCCTGTCTCACCATTCCGGTCAGCTCCGGGCAGGGAGCAGCCCCCATAAACCGTCCTCTCTCGCTTGATGATATCCTGTATGTGGAAAAATCCGGTCACTGCCTGCTGATCCACACCATGCAGGAAATCATCCGTACCCGCATGCCGTTTTCGGATTTTCTGACTTTGCTGCCAAAATCCGGCAGCTTTTATCTGAACAGCAAAACACTTCTGATAAATTTTGCCCAGGTCCAGTCTATTTCCGAGGACAGCAAAATTCTTTTAAAAAACGGGGAGAGCGTTTTCTGCAGCCGCAGGAGCAGAAAAGAGACTCAGGATGCTTATTTTTCCTATGTATTTCACAATTTGCGGAATGATGAGGCATACTGAATACGTCATTTCCCTTTCATCGTTTCCAGCCTGATCCGGTGCCCGTCTGTTTTCCAGATGATGGCACCGCTTTTTGTTGTGAGCAGAATGCTGCTGCCGCAGTCTGTAAGACGTTTTATCGTATCCGGGTGCGGATGTCCGTACCGGTTCTTTTTCCCACAGGAGATCACCGCGCAGTCTGGCTTCAGCCACGAAAGAAATTCCTCACTGCTGGAATAAGCGGAACCGTGGTGTGCAGTCTTCAAAACCCAGATGTCCCCAGTTCCTGTTTCTGTTTTCATCTTCCGTTCCTGTCCGTTTCCCTTTTTCTTTCCTATGCCCACTTCTTTTCCTGTTTCTAGTTCATTTGCAGCCACATGCTCTGCCCCTTTTTCCTGCTGCTCCAGACGGAGCAGCTTTTCCTCTCCGTTTGCGCTCATATCTCCGGTTAATAACATATGAAAAGAATCATAATCCAGCCGGAAGACCAGAGAGTGCTCGTTCCGGTCTGTTTCCGCACGGATTTCTGGTTCTGTTTTTTCCACTTGCATCTGCTTCTGGCGTTCAGATCTGGAAGAATACCGGCTTTCCGGATACAGGCATGTGAGTGCCAGCTTTCCTTTTCCTGCCTCCTTCCAGTTATCCCCGCGTGCAGCCCAGACCACATGACCGCCCTGTTTCTCACACAATCCTTTTAACCGCTCATATACCTCTTCCCCTTTTCCGGCTTCCGGCAATACCAGAGTCTTTACATTCATGAAACCATCTGCATTCTGTTCCATCAGCCAGCTTAACCCACTGATATGGTCCCAGTCTCCATGGCTGACAATAGCCAGATCTATGGACCGGATCCCCTTGCTTTTAAAAAATGGATCTAAGCTGTACTCTCCCAGCTTTTTCTGGTCGGTGCTGCCTCCGTCGACCAAAATCACCTCTTTCTTTGTGCAGATACAGATGCCATCTCCCTGACCGGTATCTAAAACTGTTACTTCAAGTCCCCGGACTGCGGGTGTATGCAAAAATGCCAGACCCAAAAGCAGCGCAAACACAAGAAAATACTCCCGGAAGCTTCCGGAAATTTCCCGGATTTTCAAGGTCAATACCAGAAATACTCCCAGCACCAGATAATACACCACGATCTGCCAAAGCTCAGGCCGCCCCATGAGCAGGCTGCTTCCGGGCAGTTTCATGAACCATCTGCAGCAAAGCTCATACCAGGAGAGAACTGCGCGTCCCCCTCCGGTCAGAAACGCGCCACCCTGTATCGTAAAAAGGCTGCTAAGAAGCCCTCCGGCCCCACTTCCCACAATGATTCCCGCAAGCGGTACCACCAGCAGATTTAGGAAGATCCCATATAACGGATAGGCAAAAAAATGCCACAGCACCACAGGCAGGGTAACAAGCTGCATGCAAAGGGTCAGGCGCAGCGTCTGCTCCCAGACATGCCCTGCTGCCCAACCAGCCGCTTCCCCAGCAACTGCTCCTGTTGCTTTTCCAACATTTTGTCCATCACATTCTCTAACAACATTTCCCACAACTTCTATTCCGACTTTTCTCCTGGCTTCTATCCAAGTTTCTCCCCCCGCAATTTCCCTGCCGCACTCCAGCTCCTTCGCCAGCCCGATACCACCAATTGCTGCAAAAGACAGCTGTACCCCTGCCTGATCGATCAGGTAGGGACTATGCCACAAAAGCAGCAGCGCAGACAGGCCCATAGCCGATAACAGATCGTAGGTCCTGCCCAGATACGCAGCCGCAAACCCGCACAGTGTCATGACCAGGGCACGCAGGACAGATGGCGATGCCCCGGTCAGAACGCTGTAAATGACCAGGATCATTCCTCCTGCCACAGCTGCCTTTCCATATCCTGCTCCGGCCCTGCGCAAAAGCCCATAAGCTGCCACACTGACCAGTGACAGGTGCAGGCCACTTACCGCCAGCAGATGCGCAATACCATTTTTCTGATACAGATCACGGATTTCTTCCGTCATACCGCTCTTGTCACCCAGCAGCATGGCGGAAAAGATACCTCCGTCCTCCTCCCCTGCTAACAGCTTCAGCCGGTCCGATGCCCAGCCCCGGAAACGCAAAAGTCCATTTGCAGGAGCCGCAAAGAGACTGTGCCATACCTGCACGTTTTCTTCTGCTCTCCGCACACTCCTTGCAAACACTCTCCAGACCAGCTTCTGTCCGCGGTAATATGCGGCATAATCGAATCCACCCGGGTTGGAGGCAGGCTCAAACGCTGTAAATTCGCCCCAGACCCGCACGCATTCCCCGATCCGGTACCTCTCAGCCTGCTCTGCCTGCATCTTCTTTTTCCAGATCCTCTGGTCTGTTTTTCCTGCAGAATTCTCTGCTCCTCCAGCTGTATTCTGCTCCGCTTTCTCCCGCTCCACATACACCTGCAGATACCGGAGCCCGCCTTCCTTCGTCTGCACCTGCTTTAGCAAAAGGACCGTCCATGCGTCCTTTTCTTCTATGGAAGCAATGCGTCCTTCCCCGTAGGTACTTTCTACTTCCAGCACCAGCCCCTGCTCTGCAAGCACGCTCCGCGCTTCCTGGTACCCACGCGCCATGCCTAGCAATACAAAAAGGGGCAGAAGCCTGATTCCTAAGCTCCTGCCCCAGAATATTGATCTGTGCCAGACCACTAACGCAGCCACCGCACACAGCACCAGCGCCGCCGCAAAAAGCGGTGCCAGCTCTTTCATTGTGCCCTGATGCAGGATTACGGCCTCTCCAAGTACGAATCCCCCTGTCAAAAGCAGCAATGGATGTCTGATATTAATTTCCTCCGATATAATCGAGATTCCTCTCGAACAGCGTATTCAATGAGATATTTTCCCGGAATGTAACCTCCTGGGAACCGCTTACCGTGATCTGCACCCGGTTTACATTGGACAGCTCCGATAACGAGTTCACGATGGAGTAGATCGGAATATAATCCTTTACCTCCAGGGAATTGTTTAAAAATGCCGCATCAAAATTGACATAGCAGACATTTTCGTTGACGGAAACATTTAAGATCTTGATGTCGGAATTTAAGGTTGGCATCAGTCCGGGCTGCTTCGGCCCGCTGATCAGTTCCTCGATGATGACCCGCTCCACAGAGGTATTCACATTGTGCATGACACTCCGTTTTTCCGGAAACAGCATGGTTCCGTCGGCATTGGTAAAATACAAAGTCAGCTCTGTGCGCTCGTAGGCGTTGACATCGGTGATGCTGTCCACAAAATCGGCTGCCGAGATTGGTCCTGACGGCATCCCGTTTTTGTCTAACAGCGGCTGGTCCCCCGAATAGATGCTGATGTATTCGATCCCCGGAACCTGTGTCAGTGTCCGGGCCAATGCTGCCCGGCATAGAATTTCCTGGCAGGCGTTCATGCTAGTATAATTATTATCGAAAAACAGATACAGCACGTTGTCATCCCGGCGGCAGCCCTGGTAGACCACCTTATCCGATAAGACCGCCTGTGCCTCCAGGTCGGCTGGCACATGCAGCATGCTTTCCATCAGCTCCCCGACCAGACCTTCCGTGTCGGTTGTTTTTGTGCGGTAGGAATGCGGGATCAGCTTCGTTACCGACTGGTTCATATAATAAATCTGGTATTCTGTCTCGCCCTCCTGCAGGGGTGTCTCCTGCTTCCGGCACCCGGCTAAAAGCACACACGCAGCCAGAAGGACCAGAAGCAAACCTATTCTGACACAAAAATCCATCTTGTGGATTTTACGCTTATTCTGTGATCGTTCCATAAATTTCTCCTGCTAGGCAATATAGTTTAACGGAATGCGCAGCGTAAAGGTGCTTCCCTCGCCCTCTTTGCTGGAAAGCTTGATGGCGCCCTTATGCATCAGCACCACATTACGGGTGATGGCAAGGCCAAGGCCGCTGCCGCCCGTCTCCCTCGAACGCGCTTTATCTACCCGGTAGAAACGCTCAAAAATGCGGTCCTGAACGTCCTCCGGAATGCCAATGCCGGAATCCTGAACCTTGAGATAAAAGAATTTATGGTCTGCATCCAGGGTGACCCGCACCCAGCCCTCTTCCATGTTATACTTGATGGCATTTTCCACCAGGTTTGTGATGGCGAGCGACAGCTTCATCTCGTCGACATCGGCGGTGACCTCGCGGATGCTCTCGAAGATCAGCTCCACCTTCCGGCGGTTTGCGATCGGCTTTAGCCGCTTTAAGATCTGCTCGACCAGCGTGTTTAAGTTCACCTGGGTGATATTTAGCTCTGCCTCGGATTTGTCCATCTTGACCAGACTTAAAAGATCGTCGATGATCTTGCTTTCCCGGTCGATCTCATTGGAAATATCCTCCATGAACTCCCGGTAAAGCTCCACCGGCACCTCGCCCATGCCCATCAGGGAATCTGCCAGTACGCGGATGGAGGTGATCGGCGTCTTTAACTCATGCGATACATTCGATACAAACTCCTGGCGGGACTGGTCCACCTCCTGCAGCTTTGTGATGGTCTGTGCAACGGAACTGGAAATATCCCGCGTCTCCCGGTATGCCTCAGAGCTGATATCTGTGTCCAGTGCGCCCTGCTCCACATGGTGCAGCCGCGCCTGGAACTCTTTGAACGGGCGGACCATCATGGCAGCTGCAAGCACTGCAGCCAGAATCAGCACCAGGATCAGGATCACCTGAAATAAGATCAGCCGGTCACCGACTGCATCGGTCAGGCGCACCATGGACTCAGTGGAGGCTGTCATCACCAGAACACCTTCGATATTTTTGTCCGGTGCCAGGCTGTAGATCGGCATCGCCTGTGCAAAATAATGCTTTTCGCGATTGTAGCGGCTCACCGTCTCGCCCTGAAAACTCCGGATAACGGTTTCCGCAATGTGCATGCGGTTTTCCGCGATATGGAAGGTATCCTGTACGATCTTAAAATCCCGGTTGACCACCACGATCCGCCCATTATAGACATCTGCGATGGTCTCGATCTCACTGTTTAAGCTGCTCCGATCCTCCCCGCTCAAATACCCGGTGCGGGCGATCTTGCTGCTTAGGATCTGGCACTGGTTCTGCACCTCGACCATACGCTCATCGATCTGGGTCTGCTTTAAGGAGCTCAAGATTGTCTGCGTGCACAAAAACATCGGGATGATGCCAAACAGCACCAGGCAGATGGTGATCGGCACCTTTAAGCTGACTACCCGCTTTTTCAGCCAGGGAATCTGCAGTTTTTTCATTTTATAAGCCATAGCGTTTCCGTTCTGCCCCGATATCGATCTTCTTGGACATGGCGATTGCCAGAGAGCCCGGTCCGATGTGGCACGCAATGCTTAAGGACAGCGGTGCCTGATACACCTCACCGGCTGCCGGATACTGTGCTTCGATCTCCTTTGCGAACTCTTCTGCCAGCTCTGTATTCTGGGTATGTGCCACGAAGATCCAGGTATTTTCTGCCTTTGGGTCTGCGTAGCGCTCAGTAAGATCCTTCTCAGCCGCAGAAAGCATCGTCGCACGCGCCTGCTTCATGGTGCGGACCTTAGAGAAAGAATCCAGCTTTTCGCCCTGGATCTGGAGCACCGGCTTAATACGCAGCAGCGTACCAAGTGCAGCTGCTGCCGGTGTGATGCGGCCACCCTTTTTCAGATATTTTAAGGTATCCACCGTAATGTAAATGCTGGATTCCATTTTGACGCGCTCTAAGATCTCGAAGATCTGCTTTCCGCTAAAGCCAGCCTCTGCCAGCTCCTTCGCATCCATTGCGGCACGGCGCTGGGTCACGGAAATGCGCTGGTTATTCACGACAAATACCTTATCTTCATAGGGCTCATCCTGTGCCAGCATACGGGCAGTCTGACAGGATCCGCTCAATCCGCTGGACATCGGAATGTGGACGATCTGCTCGTAGCCCTGTGCAAATAAGCTGTCCCACAGATCTGTAACCGCCTGCGGGGAAGGCTGGGAAGTACTGATGTCCGCATCTTCCGCCTGACGTTTGTAAAATTCTTCCTGGGTCAGGTTGATATCCTCCTCAAATGTTTCACCGTTGATCATAAATGGCATCGGCAGCACATAAAACCCCATGGTTTTTGCCTGCTCCTGAGTAATTCCGCTGTTGCTGTCCGTTACGATTGCAATTTTCATACTCTGCTTCTTCCTCCTTCCGGGGTATGGTGAACCGGTCTGGACCGGTTTTGTTTCTTCCTCTCTCTCTTGTACTCGTTACATTCTATCTCATTTTTTATGGAAATGGAAGCAGTATTTCATCTTGGAAGGAAAAAGAAACTGTGTTAGGATAGTGAGCGGGAACCCGGTCATTTCATTGCCGGTGTCGTTCGCAACATCTGCGGTTTCCCTATTACAAACGAAAAGGAGTATTTTCATGGAAACTGTTACCCTGGGACTTTTTTCCCTTATTCTGATAACCTGTCTTATCTTCGGGCTTCCTACCCTGTATGCCCTCTTTGCAGGACTCATCCTCTTTAGCGGATATGCAGTGACATACTCCCACCACTTAGCTAGCGCCTGAAGTGGGGGCTTCTC
>NZ_QUIK01000013.1:104399-104764 GCF_003480105.1 Clostridium sp. AM42-4 | reverse complement strand
CTGCCCGGTTGTGAATGTTATTGCAACGCTGCACCCATTCCATTTGACGGGTACGCTTCAATTCCTCGGTCACGCCCTCGGCAGCTTTCATCTGCTCCATGATGGTGTCTAACCGTTTCTGTGCCTGTTCGTTCAGGTCTGCAAGATATGTCCACAATTCCCCGGTCAGGGTCAATGTGTGTAATCTGGCTGGGCAGACTTCTCTTAAATATTCCCGGTGCATCCGTCCGTACTTTCCGATGGGGCGGTGTTCCTCCGGCAACTTCAAGTCCGGGATGTAGTAATCTCCAACAAGGATATAATCAATTCCGTTTTCTTTTATTCTTGGTTTCAATTCGCTCATGTTCCTTACCTCCTGTGGAAGC
>NZ_QUIK01000013.1:97842-104389 GCF_003480105.1 Clostridium sp. AM42-4 | reverse complement strand
TCTTGGTTTCAATTCGCTCATGTTCCTTACCTCCTGTGGAAGCAGGCTCGTCTGGTACTAACTCAATCACATCGGTAATCTCACAATTCAGCGTTTCGCAGATACGGGCTAATGTATCCATGCTGATGTGCTTTCCCTCTTTGCTCATGTTGGCAATCATATTTGTTGTCATACCAGCGGCAAGCCTTAAATCCTCTTTTCTCATATCACGCTCTAACAGTGTGTGCCAGAGTGGTTTATAGCTGATGTGCATATTGTTTTCCTGCCTTTCTATCCATACCACCGGAGCGGCTGCCCCGGCAGGAACTTTTCTCTTATTATAGCACCAATCTTGTGAAATCACAATTTATTCTTGTAGCCTGCCGCTGATACCGTCTGGATTGGCTTTTCCTTTCTTTTTGTTCCCTTTAATTAGCCATGAACTGCTTAATGCCCTGTGATTTTGCCGCAGGGTTGTCCGACCCGTAACCTTCCAGAAGGTTGATGACACCCCACACCGCCAGACCGGCGCCAAGAGCCATGACCAGAATTTTAAGAATGTCGATTGCCTGATTGAAAAATTCCATATACGTTCCTCCATTTTGTTTGTTTGATGGTTTTGGGTACAAAAAAAGCCGCCCACATCGGCGGCGCTTCGGGTCATCATGGCCCGAAGTTACACGAACTCGTCGCTGTCCAGATCATCGAAGTTCAACAGGTCAGCTTCTTCGTCCGTGTCGGAGCCGTCCACTTCGTACACCGTGTATTCGTCCTCCGGCTTTAGTCTCAATGGCCGGTGGCGGAACAGGCTTTCCAAGCGGAAGGCGTTTTTCTTTTTATCAAATTCGGCTGTGTACTTGTAATTCGGGTGCTTTTTCAAGTCATACTTCGGGGACAGGAAGGGCGGGAGCCCCCGAAGCTGCAAGATACATTTATCCCCGGGCATGGTGGTGATCTCGCTGGTAGTCATCAGCTCCCGGCCAAGCCGCTGCATATTCTGGCTGTAACTTTCAGACTGCCCCCGGCTCCGGCCTTCGGTCTGCATGGAGATGGTGGCCTTGCCCAGCCAGTTTTCCGAAATATCCTTTAGGGTGGAAGCCTCCCGGCCTCCGAGGAACACGATACTGTCCATGTTGCCCATGATGGTTTCAGAATGGTCCTTGTACAATGCCTTGCACTGGCTCATAGCCTGATAAAAGAGTGTCAGGCTGATCTCACGGGAACGGATGACAGCCACAATTTTCTCCAGCCCCGGCACCTGCCCGGTGTTGGCAGCCTCGTCCCACAGCACCCGCACATGGTAGGGCAGACGCCCGCCATAGGTATTGTCAGCCCGTTCACACAGAAGGTTGAACATCTGCGAAAAAGCGAGGGCAACCAAAAAGTTGTAGGTGGTGTCCGTGTCGCTGATAAGGAAGAACAGCGCTGATTTTTCATCCCCCAGCTTATCAAGCTCCAGTTCGTCATAGGACATGATCTCCCGAAGCTGGGGAATGTCAAAGGGGGCAAGTCTGGCTCCGCAGCTAATCAGTATGCTTTTAGCTGTCTTGCCGCTGGCCAGCTTGTATTTCTTATACTGTCTCACAGCGAAGTGCTGGGGACTGCGGCGTTCCAGCCCATCGAACATATAGTCAACCGCATTTTTGAAGGTTTCGTCATCTTCCCGGACTTCCATGCTGTTTATCATTTCCACCAGCGTATTCATGTTGCGTTCTTCCTCCGGCCCCTCAAAGACGATATAGGCCACAAGGGCGCAGTACAAAAGGGTTTCGGCTTTTGTCCAGAACTCGTCGCCCTCCTTGCCATCGCCTTTGGTATTGGCAATCAGGGCGGTAACGAATTTCAAAACATCGCTTTCCGTCTTGATATAGGCCAGCGGATTGTAGTGCATGGATTTGGAGAAGTCGATACTGTTGAACACCCGCACCCTGTATTTTTCCCTTTGCAGGAACCGCCCGCACTGGTCGAGGGTGCCGCCCTTCGGGTCTACCACCACATACGAGGAATGGGCTTGAAGGAGCTGCGGGGTCAGCCAGAACCTTGTCTTTCCCGAGCCGGACGAGCCGATGACACAGGCGTTTAGGTTCCGGGCATTGGCAGGTACCTTCGGACGGGTGTTCATGGTAAGGAACTCCGTCCCGGTTAAAATGACATTGTTCTGAAATTTAGGGTCTACAAACGGCTTTATATCCTCCTTTGTTCCAAAGCGGGCGGTGCCGTACTCCGCATCCCGCCGGAATTTTTTTGCCTTCCTGATCTTTGACTGTATCAGCAGATACATCCCAGCCGCACCGGCAAGGCCCACCAGCAGGTCAATACCGCCCAGCCCCGGCCAGTAGGTTTCAAAGGCTTTCGGGAAGGTGTCGAGCATCCCCATGAGCTTTGTCCCGAAGTCTGTGCCGGGTGCAGTCCGGTAGGCCGTCCCGATTTTGGAAAAAAACCAGAACACAAAGAGGTACGGCAGGTTGGGGAGCACATATTTTCTGATCTTGTCACTCAACGTCCGTCCTTCACCGCCTCTCTGGTCCGCTGCTTCTCCTTTGCCTGCGTCCTGATCTGCTCCGTGAATTTCCGAAGCTGGCCGAGGATAGAAGGCTTGTCCTGCTCTTTGTCCAGCACCTTTGCACTGTACTTCTGGAAGGCCGCCGTGATAGCGTCCGCCTGATTGGCTTTGAAAAACAGCAGGTAATGGCCGGGGCTCACTTTATGGAAAGCGTAGTCCACATGGAACTCCTTCGCGATCCGGTCAAAATCCTTCGGGGCTCCCACATAGGGCATGGCGCTTTTGCCGCCATAGTGGTTCATCAGCTTTTTCACACTCTGGCGTCCCTGTGGGGTCAGCGCCTTCCGGTGGTGCTTTTGCAGCGTCCGCACCACCTTCCCAAGAGCGGCAGCCAGCACTTTTCCCGTGAGCTTCGTTGTCCTGATCGAAAGGGCAACCGTTTTTTGGTTTACTTCTTCCTGCATAAAACCTCCTTTCCGTCGGGGTTCCCGCTATCCGGGAGGCCCCCGTACAATCTCGGCGAACAGAAAGCCTCGGGCCAATGTGGCCCGAGGCTTACCGCTCGGCATCCCTGCCGGACGGAGCTTTCTTTTCCGGCTCCGTCTGGACTTTTTCGCCCTGTTCCCGCATGGTCTGCAAGATAGAGGGCTTCTTTTGAAGCTGGGAGGGCTTTTCGCCGGACAGCGGCTTGATACATTCCAGCCGGTCAGCCGCCCGGATGGCGTTGTCCGTGAGCTGCCTCTGCCATGCACCCACGCTGGGAGCCCAACGAAAGCCGCTGCTTTTCAGCTCGGCCCGGGTGTCCGCGTCAGGCTTTCCGTCAAAGAACACCTGCAAGCGGTTGTCCTCCCGGTTCATTTCCACACGACCCCCATCGAACTCCCAGCCGGAAAATTCCTGCTGTGCCTGTTTGGAAAGCTGTTCGATACGGGCCTTTACCCGGCGGATCTCCGCGTTGTTGTTGGTAAGCTGGTAGCTTTCAAAGGGCCTCGGGTCGCTCCGCCAGCTTGACGCCATGCTTGCTTTCAGCTTTTCGATCTGGTCCGGCGACAGCAGCGCACAGCCATCCAGTTTGCCATGCTTGCGGTAATAGGCGTTGACCTCCTTCATAATGAGCTGGGAGCGTTCCAGCCCGTCCAGCTTCTTCTGGAGCTTTTCAATCGCTGCCGGGTCATCGGCGCTGATCCCGCCCATGCCGGTACTGCGTATCTTATCCAGCAGCCCTTGAATATACTGCCATTCCTCCATGTTGCTGTCCCGGGCCCGGTTCTGTTTTTCCTTCTTCCCCACCGGGAAATTGGCAGGTCCGGCGATCATCACAGAGGGAACCCTTGCGTCAATGGCAAAGCCCTGGTTCATGTTTTCAGCCAGCTTTCGGGCATAGGTGTCTAACAAATGGTCGATCTTCTCATGGTACATGGGGGCCACCCGGGATTTCTGCTTTTCCGCTATGGCGGCGGCCTTGTCCACCATTGCCCGGTATTCCGCCGTTGCGCTCCCTTCCTTGTAGTCGGAAAAGCTGTTCATTTCCTTTGCCCGGCGGGCGGCTCCTTCATTGATAGGGTAATAGTTGATGGTATGCACCTCCTTCATGCTTCGGGCCATGCTGGCCCGAAGTCCTACCGTTCTTCATGGGAAGGCCCCGCCTTGTCCTTTTTCGGAGCGGGCGGGGCTTCTTGAAACCGTTTGAGTGCAACGAGAATGGAGTGGACAGGTTCGGCCTTTTCAGGATAGGCAAATATCCGGTGTTCCGGCGGAATGTCCTGCGGCCCGTGGTAATACTCCTTGAAGCCCTCCGGGACTGCCGACACATATCCACCGGGAGCGAATACGCCGCCCTCGTTGATACGCACATCCCGCCCGTATGCTTCATAATCGAAGTAGTTCTGAATGTGCTCCGGTATGTCGATGGTCCCAAGCTCGTCGGCGTAAAGGCGGCCCAGCCCTTCATCATCGGAAATATCCGGGTAAAAGCGGTAAAGGTCAAGGTTCTGCGTCAGGTTTATCAAATCCTTCACGCTCCGTGTGTGGTTTCCCAAGACAAGAGCGGCTTCAAAGGTTTCCAGTCCGCCCTTATCCCGTACTTCCAGCAGGGCGTGGCCCAGCTCGTTCAGCTCGTCGATGTTCTCACATTCGTAGAGATGATCGTAGAGCCCCAGCACATCGCTGTCAAAGCTGGTAAAGAACACTTCGCTGTACCGTTTCCCGTCTATCCCGATTTTGGCAAGGGCGGCCTGCAACTCCTGTGTCGTCGTGGGGAAATGTACCGTTGTCCCTACCTCAATCCCCATCAAGGGGTACAGGGCGGTGTTGGTTATATAGGCTTCAAACATGGGCTCATTCCTCCTTTCCGGCCCGGTCAGCCAGCACCTCATAGATCCCGGCCATAATGTAATCGGCGCAAGGGAGGGCAATCGCGTTCCCCAGCGCCTTGTAGCGTTGCAGAGGCCGGATCTCCACGCCGTCCGCCCCGTACTTTGTCCAGCCCTCTGGCAGCCCCATCAGCCGTTCGCTTTCCGTTTCCGTCAGAAAACGGATACAGCCGCCCTCCGGGTCGCCCTCATACCAGAAGGCGAAGGGCGTCACGTCACTGGCTAAAAGAGTGGGAAAAGGGTCAGTTGGTAATCCGAAGCTGTTTCGGAAGGCCGTTTCTTCCTGCCTTTTTGCCGCTCCCCGCATACGGAAGCACTGAAAGGGGTGGATGACTGGTATCTGCCGCCCTGTTTCAAAAGAAGCTGTTCGATCTCCTTCGGCGGCGGCCCGCCCGCCCTCTCCGCAAGGCGGAGGAAGTGGGAGCATTGGACGGGGCTTAAATAGTATGTCTGCGGCACGTCTGCCTCCAAAATCCGCCACGACGAAAATCCGCTGCCTTCGTGCCAGCCTTCGGGTGCCTGCCCAATACTGGGCGTCCATGAGCCGCCAGCACACATCAGGCGTTCCCCCTCGCACCATTCCGGCATTTCCCCATCTTCCCGAAGGAGGCATTGGAACTTCGGTGTCCGAGAAGGCGGATAGGACGGCTCTAAAGTCCATCCGGTCATTTGTAGAAAACGCTCCCATGACGTTTTCCCAAACAGCGATAGCTGGATATAGGTTATCAGTAGCATCCCTCATTTCCTGTATGATACGAAACGCCTGATAGAACAGGCTTGATTTTGCCCCGGCAAGGCCGGAGCGGTTGCCGATCAGAGAAAGGTTCTGACAGGGGGAACCGAAGGTTATCACATGGACCGGCGGGATTTTCCCGCCGTCCACCTTCGTAATATCTCCCAAATGCGCCATATCGGGAAAGTGCCTTTTGGTTATGGAGATGGGCGCTTTTTCAATCTCGCTGGCCCAGACCGGACGGATACCGCACCGGGAAGCAGCCAGAGGGAACACGCCGATCCCGTCGAAAAGGCTCCCCAGCTTAATGTCCGGCATGGCCCGGGGTGCCGTGTCCCTTCACGGCAAGCACCCCTTCCAGCGTTGTCGCCGCAATGCCCAGCCGTCCGGCAACCGCAATATCGTTTTTCACATCCTCGTCCACAACGCTGCCGCAGACGATCAGGGTATGAGAACGCCGCAGCATATCCCGGCGCATATCAATCCCGGCCTTATGTTCCTCGGGAACGCTGTCATTCAAAAACAGCGGCAGGTACAAGAGCGGGCAGATCGGGGAAAAGCCCGCCTCATAAGCAAGGCGGCAGTAGTGAGCCGCCAGCTCCATATCAACATCCGGCTCGCCGCTCCATGCGGCGGTCAGGTACGCTAAAGGTCGTTTCATTGGTTGAGCCTCCATTTCTGTTTTGGTTTAGGGAAAAGCAAGAGTTCGCCCAATCCCTCCGCCCCTTCCCCCGGGAAGGGGAACGGCTCTGGAGAATTTATATCCCCGTCGCTTGACCGGGAAAAAGCATAACCGGGAGAAATCCGTCAAGGGTGCCTCTGGCACCGCCTGCGGCGGCGCTGCCCTTGACTGATTTTCCCGGCTATGCTACGGAATAACTGGCGACGGGGAATCATTTATATCTCCAGAGCTTCGGGGCGCGGGGCAGAGCCCCGCAATCCTCGGGCCCTGCTGACCCC
>NZ_QUIK01000013.1:74108-97828 GCF_003480105.1 Clostridium sp. AM42-4 | reverse complement strand
CCCCGCAATCCTCGGGCCATGCTGACCCGAAGTTTTAGCTTACTTTTCCTGTTCGGTTTTCTTCTCCGGTTTTTCGTGTTCCTTCTGCTGACCCTTCCAGTCGTCCAGCAGCTTGATGATCTGGTCCTTCATTTCCCTCGGCGTAGTTTCCTTGCCGAAATACTTGCTCAGTTCCGCACCTGTCAAAATCACTTTGTCTACCTCCTTTTTGTCCTCCATCATAATGCCGTCGATCACATCCCCGTTGAGCAGCTTCTTTTCGTCCAGTTCCCGCATACGCTTTGCCTGCGCCTGTGAAGGCGAGGACTGCTGGCTGTCAATGGCAACGGCGATATAGTTCTGGTTCTTCTTGCCGATATAGGAAAGCTCCACCGCCGTAGTAAAGCCCAGTTTTTTTTCATCCATCAGCTTCATCAAGTCGGGAACCAGCTCATTGAGCCGGATATACCGCTGCACCTGTTTGACCGCCATCTTATTACGCTCGGCCACAATTTCGTTGGAGCGTTTTCCTGCGTCCTTCGGGTCAATCTGGCCCGAAGTGCGGGAGCCCTGGTGCTTGATAGCCTCAAGCTGCATTTTCAAGGCTTTGGCCCGCTCACTGGGGAGGATTTCTTCACGCTGGTTGAGATTATCCTCGACCATCTGCGTGATGGCTTCATCGTCTGTCAGGTTTCGGACGATACAGGGCATATCCGCATATCCGGCAAGCTCGCTGGCTTTCTGGCGGCGGTGGCCGGACACGATCTCATAGCCGCCATCCTCACGGGGACGGACGATAGCGGGCTGGGTCACGCCCTTGTCCTTAACGCTGGACACCATAGCCCGCATTTCTTCATCGTCCCGGACTTCAAAGGGATGGTTCTTGAAGGCGTGGAGTTCGTTCAGCTTGATATAGACGATCTGCTCCTTGCCCCGGCGTGGAGCATCCTTCGGTTTTTCGGGTTCCTTCGGAGCGGGAGCGGCCTGTACCGTTGGAGCCGTTTTTTTCTCCGGTTCCTTTTTGACCGCCTTTTCCGTTTTCTGTGCGGGAGCTTTGGATTTCGAGGCTGCGTCCTTGTCCTTATCTGCTTTCGGGGGACGGCCCCGGCGCTTCGGCTGTTCCGGCTCTTTGGGTTTTTCCTCTGCTTTTTTCGGAGCCTCCGGCTGCTTTTCCGGTTTCTCCGCTTTTGCCGGGTCAGGCTTTTCCACGCCGGGAGCTGCCGCTCGTTCCTCGGCTTTCTTTTCCTTCATAATTTCAGCGAAGTTATAGACAGAAACCTGTGGGGTCTTTACCTCTGGTTCCGTCTTTTTTTCCGGCTCCGGGGAAACGGAAACCTTCTCCGACTCTTTTGGGGGATTAGGCGGTGTTTCCTTGCCCGGCCCGCTATCCGTTACCGGCTGTTCCGGCGTTTTTGTGGTTTTATCATCTGCCATAAGCATTTACCTCCTGTTTTTTGGCATGAAAAAAGGGGCTCAACTTTTCAGTCAAGCCCCCGTGGGAAGTTCCTCCTTTCTCCGCCATGATACAAAAATACCGCCCGTAGTCTCGTTTGGGCGGTACTTTGTGTAAGATTGGCAGTCCATTATTAAGTTTTTTATTATGTTCCCTTTGTACACCGTTGCAAAAGGAACAGCAGAAAAAACTATAAACACAGTTTTTTCTGCTGAACATGATTATCCACAATATAAAAAAATAAAAATTCATCACTTTTTACAATGACTTATGCATACCCTTGAACAGTAACAGGCAATCGTATGGATCATTTTTTCTACATCCAGTGGTTTGGCCAGATGTGCGTTCATACCACAGTCCAGTGCATGGCGTACATCCTCTGCAAAAGCATTAGCGGTCAGTGCGATGATGGGAATGGAAGAAGCATCCGTCCTGTCAAGCTTCCGGATCTGGCGTGTGGCCTCGTATCCGTCCATCAGAGGCATCATAATATCCATAAGTATCACATCAAATGTCTCCTCGGGGTGACGGGAGAAAAGTTTTACAGCTTCCCTGCCATTGGATACTGCAGTTACCACAGCACCTTCCTCTTCAAGGAGTACCTGTGCCACTTCTCTGTTTATTTCATTATCCTCTGCCAGCAGGATCTTTATGCCCTGAATGGAGTTTCGCTCAGATTCTGGCTCAGAAGAGATATCCGTTTCTTCTGCCTCTTCAAATGGCAAAGTGATCACAAAAGTACTTCCGATACCCGGAGTACTGGAAATCTCAATGGTACCACCCATCTGTTCAAATAGCGCTTTGGCAATGCTCATACCCAGTCCGGTGCCATGATATACACTTCGAGCATCCATATTCTCCTGAGTAAAGGGTTCAAAGATCTTCTCCAGATATTCTTTGTTGATGCCGATTCCCGTATCAGAGATCGTCCATCTGCAGACCAGCTTATGATCATGGGAAGGGAGAGCATGGATCTCCGTATGGATTGCCCCATTTTCTCTGTTGTATTTGATACAGTTACTGTAAATATTCATCATGGCACGACGGAGGTGCAGAGGGCTGCCGTATACAAAGGGATGTTCGTATATCTCCGGTGCGATATGAACGGTGAAATCAATGCCGTTTTTCTGTGCCTGCATATCAATCAGCATCTGTGTCTCTTTTTCATATCTGATCAGATCAAAAGGTTCATGGTTGAGTACAAGTCCGCCCTCCTCGATCTTGGACATATCCAGTACATCATTGATAAGAGAGAGCAGATGACTGGCTGAAATGAATGCTTTTTCACGATTACTTTTCAGGACTCCGATATCATTTTCGTGCTTTTTATCAATTTCCAGCAGACCAATGATCCCATTCAACGGCGTACGCATATCGTGGGACATACGGGAAAGAAAATTGGATTTCTCTGCATTGGCACGTTCGGCAGTATCAAGAGCTTCTTTGAGAAGCTTCTGGTGTCTGATTTCTGATTCCACCACATCGTCCACATTCAAAAATCCCAGAACAATGATACCGGAGTCTTCGTTTTTGATAAAGCGGAACTGATAGTAATGGATACCATCCCTGTCATTTATCCGGTAATTCCCCTTGTATTCGGACTGACCGGACAAAACACTCATTACATTATCCAGTTCCAGTGATTCTTCCAGCATTGTACGGTCATCCGGATATACACGCTGCCGGATATAGTCTGAGAGGAAAAGATCATAGGGGTATGTATTGTTGTGTTTTTTGTCCGGAGCAGGGACATCGCGGTCTTCCTGCTTGATCACAGAGAGAGTTTTTTCTCTGGGATTGATCAGGTATACGTTCAGGTAGTTGCTGCTCAGTGTCTGGACAATACTTACCTGTGTCTCATAGGCTTCCTGTGTTCTGGTGACATCCTCACCGTAGAGGATTGCTTCCAGATGGTTATTGGAAGGATTGAGCAGCAGTCTTGTCACATATTTGGAAAGCCTGGTTATATTGTCATCGTAGAGACAGCGGGAAACTCTGGTGACCTCTACCTGACCGTCCTCGTAGCTTTTCATCAGGGAACTGCGGCAAAATGCGTTGATGAAATCGTTTCTGTCCTTTAATACCGGTATAAAAACAGCAGTCTCTGCAATAAAATGGTCAATGGAAGCATCAGCATCTATCTTATAGGCCAGGGCAGAAGTGCCTCCGATCTTCAGAATCTTATCATCTGTAAGGTCGAGATGAAAGTAGCCGGCAGCATGGGTAATGGATGCCAGAAGAGAGTGGAGCTGATTTTCATAGATTTTGCGTGCTGTCACATCATTGTCTTCACAGGCCACTGCAATTACGAAATCCCGATAGTCATCGGCGTTTCCGTTTCTGGCAACGAGCAGATAATAGTAATGGACAGTATCTGTGACAACCCTGAAATGGAATTTGAAAGAGGCTTCCTGAGAAAGTCTTTCCAGCAGGGTTTCATAATTCAGGTGTCTGGACACATAGGAACGCTCATCCGGATGAATATATTTCTGGATAAGAAAATTAAATGACAGCTTATAGTCTGCATTATCTTTAATATCCGCAAAAGCATCAGTAAATCTGGAACGATATACGGAGATTTTCCCGGTTTCCCGGTTTACGCCATAAACAGACATGTAGTCAGAAGCAAGCAGGTTGATGGCACCCAGCAGACGGAGAGAGTTCTCACCTGTGGGAATAGACTTTGACAGGCTTTCTCCTTCGGCTACTGTGCTGAATACAAGTGCATGTCCTCTGCTACCGTCGGGCTGTACAGTCTCTACTGCATCAACTGTCTCATAAATATGACGGATCGGATCCAGGTAGGTCTTTGGCCCCTGTATCCCCAGTGCTACAGGGCAGGGCGGGCATGGGGAATCAAGCCCCATAAGTGCCTTATAGCATTTCACTCCCGGCTGGAGATTGGGGTACAGTTGTTTGGCAATGTCGTTATAGCTTAGGATATTATAGTCTTTGTCTATGCTGTAATATCCGGATGAGAGTGTGTTCATAATTTTATACTCCTGGTGTTTAGTGCTTTAAAGTATACTCTTTTTACCAAAAAATAGCAATGATAATGGACAAATTTGTAAAGGTTGTACAATGTTTCGCTTACTGTTCACTCCGTTCTTAATCATCCATGCAATAAAAAAATCCCCCATCCAGCCGGAAACCCTTGATTTTCCTTGCTTTTTGGGAGATTTTTTTACGTACTTATAAAGCTCCTGGCCGGACTCGAACCGGCGACCCACGCATTACGAAAATTGAAATTTGCTTATGACCATTTGTGTTATTGTTGAAAAAGTTAGATTTTAAGCCATTTTTCAATACTTCACTTCCGTTAACTTCCGGTTGCTTCTGACAACTTATGATATTCGTAGTCCCCAAATAGTCCCCAAAGCGCTTATCGATATTATGATTTTGATTCTTTTTTCTTCCCCCAGTTTTTAAACTCAGTTCCATTATAAATGGCTTTTCCATTGTACCGGAACCGGTTGCACCTAGTAATGATCTCGTTCTTTTCTTTTGCAGTTCCAGACTGGTAAAGATCTTTGTAATGTGCTGTCAATTTTGTTTTTACAGAAGCCAGGGCTTCTTTTTCTGTTTTTCCGGCTCGTTTCTTTAATTCCACATACTTTTCAATCTCATCCTCAAATTTCTTTTTGCTTTCCGTGTCCGTATAATCGTATTGATCTGCCGCAGTAATTATGTCGACTTCATCTTTAATTTCCTTGTTCACCTCTCTGTTAACCTGTTCTTCGATATCTTCCTCCGTGTATCCAGCATCCAACAAATCTTTTTTAATCTTATCAGCCAGCCTCTGATCTCCAGCATCTTCTGCATTCATCATCATATTGACATACAAACTCTTATTTTCGCTCAGAGACAGGCCATACTTTGTTTTTGTAGCCTCATAACCTGCCGAATCGCTTAAAGTGCTTACCGCTGTATCAATAACAGCCAAGGCGTCTTTTGTGATGCTCTTGATTGGAATTCCTGTCAGCGCACTGGTAGATCGTACCGCTTCCAGAAAAGCATACTGCGGTGTATACCTTCCTTCATTCTTCATTACTTTGTATACTTTCTTCCAAGCATAATAAACATCCTGCACTCCCTGCATATCGGTCCGTTTTACAGTATCTCCCTGAATGGTTGATATTACGTCGCGAATGTAAGGAATGTTGTTGAGTATGTTTACATTATCAATCATGTTTGCAGCCAGATGTGATTTATATTTCTCGCCGAGCTTTTTCTTCTTATCATCATCCCGGAACATGTCTATAGCCGCTGCCGCTGCTGCAGTTAGAAATGCATTGGCCGTAAAAGCTGCTGCCACACGCCCCGCATTTTTCAATGCAGTTTTCTTATCCATACGTCCTGCTTTCAAATCCCAAACGGCACGATACAGCATGTTGTAGGTTTTCAGAGGCTCTCCCATAAATGCTGTTGCCATTTTGGCAAGCCCGTCTTTTGATCGCATCACTTCAGTTCTTAGCATAACAGAATCAGCCACCTGCGTTTTGTAAATGATCTCCGAAAATCTGCGTCCCACCTGTGTGTAAAATTCTTCTGATCCTTTCTGCAGATCCGAGTGTTTATCCATTGTTTCGTATTCAACAGCATTCCACAGGCGTTTCCACGTTACCTGATCGCCCAACTCCGCCAGGAACATCGTTTTATTGACAAACCGGTCCTTTTCACTATCCGTATCAATCAGCACATCCTTCATTCGTCTGGATACCTGCATCTGGTAAAATCCCCAGTCTTTCCACTGAGCGATCGGTGCATACTCTGTGATGATATCCCAGTTTGCGCCTTTCGTGAGACCTCTAGCAATATACTTTGCATCCAATTCTGCGTAAGCGCGGGCAATGGATCCCGGCTGCTGTACCGCTACACGGAGGTTTCCGGCTACTGCCGCAGCTTTCATGTTGCCCATCAACATATCCGCAATTCCAGTATCATTTCTGGTATGGACAGACCCATTAATATCATCCACCAGATTATCCAGGTATTTCGCTGTATTGCTTCCAAGCGTTGCCTTGATGCGCTCCTGAATGCTGGAATCATTCAACCCGCGAGCATCTTTATAATTTAACAGTTTATGTAAATCCGAAAGCGGAACCAATAAGCCATTATAACTGCTCATTTGGTCTACATGATGTGTAAATACATCAAAGATATCTTCCACTATAATCGGATTATTGGCATATGCATTTGTGCTTTTTGTCATTCCGAGGTTGCGAATCGTAGACTCTTTTTTATTTCCCTCTGGCTGCATGATATAATCTTTGTCCGTTGTGATCGGGAAGTAGTTCTTTGATTTATACTTTTCGTACCCATAGAGCTGCATGGATGCTTCATTTCCCCATTTTGCGGCATTGTCTCCCAAGAAATGCTGCATCTTGTCTGCCAGTCTTTTCTGATCGGCTGAGAGCGTATCTGTAATGGTCTTTACATCATCAGCAGTGACTCTGATTGGTTTATACCCACGCTGTCTTTCCGGGAACAATCTTTTTTCCTTAAGTGATACTCCCAGGTCGATATCCCCCGCTTTAATACCACCTTTTCTGTCGTAAATATGTTTTCTTGCCTGACTTCTTTTGTCCAGGACATATAACGCCATAATCTGACCAGTAGAAAGGGTAATATCTCCACCCGCGAGCGAAAACGTATGTCGTTCCGGATTCTTTCCGGTCCATGCCCGGATGTCTTTGGTTTTTAACCCGCACTCTTCCAGAGATTTTTTAAAATATTCCTCCGCTTCTTTCAGCAATTTGGTTTTCTTGTCCCAGCCACTTGTCAGAGAATCATATACCGACTCCATGGCCGGTCCCATTTTATGAAATACCGTAACAGGATCCATCATTTTGACATTCAGCAAGCTGTCTACTTGACTGAGCGGTCCGCGGAATTCCTTCCTATTTTTCATCATATCTGTATCGGCAAACACATTCTCTGCAAGGAGACTCACTTCACCATATTTCTTATTCGTCTTCAAAGCATTGATTTCTGTTATGGTTGATTTCATCGAGCGCACAGTATTCAACAATTCTTCCATATCATAGGCGCTCAGTTCTTCCAGCCGGTCAATTCCTTTCGTCTTCTCGGTCAGCTCTTCTATTCTTTTTGCGAGATCCGGATCAACATCAACATAACGGATATTTCCATCCTGATCGGTTATCTGTCCGGATTCCTTGATTTTATTAAATGCTTTCAGAGCTTCCTCCCACGCTAAGGTTCTTTGCGTTTTTACGCCGTTGTATTCTGTTTTGGAAGAAAAATCAATATTGCTGAGAAAATCTGCTACCACCGTCCGAAGTTCTTCCGGAATGTGCTGTTTATCGTTTGGCTCCAGAAGCCATTTACGGAGCTTTGTGCTCTCCTTTATAACGTTTTCCTTTGCCTCCCGTTTCGCAAGAGCATCCCGGCGCTCCTTCATTCTGGAATTGAATTTTTCTTTCTGCCAGTAAAGGTCCCGTGCGTGAGCCTCTTGCATGTCAGCATTTTCCCGTCTCGCTTCATTCAAGAGCGCAGAATACTGAGTTTCTGTTTTCTGCTTATAATTCTCTAATTTTTCATTGTACTGCCTGCGTACTTTATTGAGTTCTGCTGCTTTACGATCTGCAAAGGTAGGCGGTACCAATCTTACATTCTGATACTCCTGCAAAAGTTCCTGACCGACATGGTATGCCATTTCATCCATATTTGCATGATATGGATTTGCAATCTGAGGCTGAGTCATATCAAGCACATTTCCGATCTGCATTAACTGATCCGCCGGATGCGTTATATCCGCGTCAAACAGATCCGGATACTGGCTCGCAAGTTCCTGATATAGTGAATCCACAGATATACCTGTTTTTCCAAGGCTCATGCGACCAAAATATTTTCTTCGGAAGTCATTATATCCGCCTGCTGCCGCCAGATCAGCTTTATCCTGATCTGTAATCATGATTTTCGTATCTTTAATCTGTTTGCGCAAATCCTTGTACTGTTCTGTCAGCGCCGCATCCTTCTGTTCCGCTTTGTTGAGTATCGATTTTCCGATATCAGTTGCAACGTTGTTGATTTCATCCCAATCAACATTTTCACCACTTCTGAGATATTCAAACAACCTTGTCACGTTCGACACCAAAGGATCTAGTTTTGCCGTGCTGTTATATTCTTTCAGGATTTTCCTGCAAACTTTTTTAATATCATCCTGGCGAAGTTTTTCTTTGGCTGTCAGAGTGAATTCTTTTTTCAGGAGTTCATTCGCTTCTTTTAAATCCTTATTTTCTTTCAAAAGTTTTTTGACATCTTTTACATTTGTGTATTCGTCGATGTCTTCCATCTGGAAGCGGATATTTTCCACGGAATTCACTGCTTTATTTCTGGAACCTTCTACATCTGGATCATACGTCACTGTTCTGATTCCACGATTTGCCAAGGCATCCATTACGTTCTCGCTCGCTCCATCCGGTACAATAGCAGCTTCCACCTCATCATACCCTACTACACGCTGAGGTTTTGCCTCGAACATATCAACCGGCATTTCTTTGACCTCATTCACAATATCTGTAATTTCTTTGATATCTGCATCTGACACCTTCCAGTATGGAATATCACCAAAGACCTTTCTTACGGCCTTTTCAGAGAAATTTTTCTTGCCAGCTGCTTCCCCAATCAGGCTTCCCACGCTGTCAATAGCAGAATAACTCGTTGAACCGGTTCGATCAATGATGTTCTGGATAACATTCATAAGGCGATTGTTAAGCGCATCCTGTCTTTCTGCAAATTCTGTTTCGGTTAAGTTCTGGATTTTTCCCTCTGCCTTGTGAATATCTGCAATGCTATTGAATTCTCCAGATGCTGCAGCTCTGAGCGTTTTGATTCCCATAAATCCAACGACATTTTTTGCATCGCCCTCTCCCTGAGAAAGCATGGATTTTACAATATTCTCCGGGGTAACATCATAATGGAGCTGTTTAAAGGTCCTGCGGTTTCCACTTGGTGTCAAATACTCTTTTCCATTTGGTACGCCTTTACCTACTACCAGACCATCATACAGGTCGCGAATCCAATCCTCATAGTCCTTTTCATCAATCTGTGATTCGATTTCTTCCCTTATCCCAGCCTCGTCACGCTCGATTTCTGTTGTATACAGGACTCCCTTTTCCTGATAATTAAAAGCATTTCTGAATTTATCAATCACATGACCGAACCGAAATGCCTTTTCTTTCGCACTTTGAACCTGTTTATATGCCTGTTCCGGATTCATTCCATTTTCAATTTTTGCCTGCGCATAAACATTTAGCAATTCATTTCCGTACGCATTCAAAATTTCTTTTAGCGAATATCCAGAATTCAATATCTTTTTTACTCTATCCTGATCTGGAATTTTGTTCAAGATACTCTTATACAGATTTTCTGCCTCAGGAGAGATATTTGGTTTTTTTACCTGTTTTGCGCGATCTTGCACCTGGATTCCTTTTGATGCAAGATAGGCAGCCTTCATTCCGATATTATATTTCGCCGCCTCCACAACGCCATCCACACCGCTATATTCTGCATCTCCAGATTGCGTCTGGATAAAGCGCTTTGCTTCCTGCTTGAGATAATCTGGCATCTTTCCGTCCATGGTCTTATCAACGTTCCTGGATGCTCTGTAGTAAACATCCTCATTGATATCGTTTTCAATCCGCGGGAAGGTTGGTGTCCAGGCATCAGCACCATACACCTTATTTTTACGATTTGCCGGATCAATCGTGTCTTTTCGGAAAATCAAAGAAATATCTCCGAACTTATCCCAGCCTTGCGCTGCTTTCGTAATGGCAATGGACGGCATTGGGATCCCGTCATATTCCAGCATCTTCATCAGCTTATCTTCGCTCAGATTGTGAGCGGCAATTAGGGTATCTGTTTCTTCAACTGGGTCTTTTAGCTGGAATTTCGTCTTGATTTCCTGTTCTGATTGTTTTATATTATTAGTAGGAGCTATACCACTGAGCGTTTTGGACGTGTCTGAGGGGATCGGTGCTACACTGATATCTGTCGCTGTGGGGACGCTCCCTTTTTTTTCGCCCCATGCATACATTGTTTGCAGCGTCAGCATTTTCCTTTTATCAGAAACGTATTCTATTGCAACTCTTTTTCCATTTATATTTTTCTCAAATTTTAGCGCAGGCTTACCCATTTCAGTTGTCCCAGCGCTGCTTACTTTATCATAGGAACTAATAATTTCTGGAATATCTGCAATCATTTCAGGCGTAACCGGTATCTGTCCCCTAGTAGTTTCTTTTTTGCTGTCTGCGTGAGAATTTTCAAATTCGCTCGTCATCGCAACATTATAGCCTTCCAACTCTAACCCTACATCCCGGTGCAGTTTAGCTGCCAGTTCCGTTCCAATCTTTCCCATGTATAATCTTGCGTACGGTTTCTTATGCACATGTTTCTCACAAAACTCAACTATGTCCTCTTTTGTATTGCAGAACTGTATACTGCCATTTGCATATCTCGCCTTATCATTATCAGAATATTCTTCTAATCCAAATTCATTTAATTTGTATTTTGTCTTGGTATCACCAACAACATCATATCCAGCTTTATACCGTTCGCTTGCTGCTTCCAGTCCTGCCATATAGGCACGTCTCGCCCTCTGGAAGTAAACCATATTCTCTTCCAGGGCTTTAGCTGACTGACGGGTGCTTCCGGTTTTAATCAGGCTCTTGATCGCATCAATTACATCATCGATGAAGTCAAGAATTTTCTGTCCCAGTGTTTTGTTTGCAGTTACCTCTTTTATAAATTCTTCATCATTGAAAAATTTCTGCGAAGCATCTGCTACCATTTCCTCCACCGCCTGATCTCTGTTTAATTCCTGTCCCGTCTGGGCTAAATACCGGTCGATGTATGAATTGATTCCCTCTTCTAAATCCATCCCCTCTGACTTCATGATAGCCTGAGCCACGGTCTCAGAATATGCCCGGTAGTTGTCCGGATCCATTTCGCGAATGAAATGTGTCAGTTCATGGCCCATGCTTCCAAGAAAGTCTTTACTATTAACATCAAGCGTAATTTTTCCTTTCTGATAGGATGCCGTGGTTCCGCTCTGATCCATGCCATCTACAAGCTCAATCTGTAAACCAGTTCGTTCGCCCATATAGGTCGCTACCGTTTTCTGCTGAGGCGTTGCATTCTCGACTGCTGACGCAAGTCCTCCAGTGCGTGGATCTCCCTTTGTCATATTCAACGGCTCTCCGGTTTTCTCGTCCACTTTGCTGATATCAGCATTACGGTCTTCTGCTCCTGCAAGCCAGATCTTCTCCAGTGTGTCCCGGCCCAATGTGGAAAGTGCCTCACGGTGGATTCCTTCCTCCATTCTGAGTCCATATCTTCCCGCATCGTAAACTCTGTCAAATGATCTTGAATACTGGTTCAAATCTGTTGTGTGATCGTAGTTATCAAGATACGCATTCATACCGGATGTGCCGTACTTTGAGGAAAGCTCGTCAAGAAATTCCCGATCGCCTTGACTGGTCTTGCTTGAAGTGTTCGGTTTTTCCGAAGTGTTCACCTGTTCTTCCGGATTAATTTGTTCTGGACTTGCGTCTTCCAGATCAATATTATCTTCCACAAGTTGCGCACTCTCTGGTGGGATCTGTTCATTTTTTTCTTGATTCTGTACAGTTTCCTCCTGATTCTGCGAAATTTTTTTGTCCTGCTGAACATTTCCCGCAAATTCAGCCATTCTTTCCAGGAATCTGCCATTTTCGCGGTTGCTTATACTTTCACCATTTCCCTGGCGTTCGGCATATCTGCGCGCAAGATCCTGAAGATCTCTGGCTTCCTTTTGTGTCTCAAACGCTGCATATGTACTATCTGTATCAATTCCTTCCACAAAATCCTGATAGTCCGGTACATTTCGTTTCCCTTCAGAACGATAATCAAGCTCCTGTGCGATTGCTCCCGGAGCATTCAGAACTCCGGCATTCAGCGCACCGAGCATGGCTGCATACCATGCTTCCGGATCTGCCAGGCTGATCTTGTTCTTCTCACCGAAGAGCTTGTTCCGGCTGGCCTTGTCCAGAAGTTCCTGCATGTATTCCTGTAAGCCCTCTGCTGCCATATCCGCGCCATATCCGGCTGCCTGTATCATGCGATCCCGCACCGCTGGATTGGATACCATTTTCCGCACTGCTGTATCAATGGCACTCTTTACTTTCGGATGCCCCAGGCTCACATTATTCAGGCCACCGAGGAATGCCTGCGTTGCAGTTTCGCTTGCAGCATTCAGCGCACCGTAAAGCTGCGCCCTCTCAACATCCTGACCTTCCCGGATAGAATCTGCATAGGAGTTACCGCCGGCAGCCGCACCGAACATGGCAGAACCCAAGACAGAACCGGCTGACGCTCCCATGGCTACTCCGGCTGCAGGTGCCACAAGCATACTCGGCAGCATGAATCCGGTAGAGTTTGCCAAATCGTAAGCAATTCTGGCCGCTCCGGAGCTCTTCTTCTGCAGATGCTGCAGGTAACCATCAAAATTTGATACCGGGGCAGTTTCGTAATTTCCGGTTACCATGTCCACGGCTTGTCCCAGGCCCTTGACGGCGCGTTCTGATCCTGCTGCTGTACTCGCAAGCACATTGAGACCCACAGCAGGAACAGTGCCCATTTTTGATACAGTTTCTGCTCCCTGGCGTCCTGCTTTCACATTCAGCTCATCATCTATGGCACTCGCGTACCGATCTGCCTGATCCGCGCCATAACGGTGATAAAGATAGTTATACATGGTTTTCTGGTCATCGGTCATGGACTGAAAGCTGTGATTGTACAGTCCGTTGGACTGCTTCACTGCCCGTGCGGCTATAAGAAACGGATTCATCGTTCCATCTGCAGCATTTGACCAGAATCCTTTCATAGTGTTTCCAGTTCCGATTGGATTCCGATCATCTTTCGCCCCCTGATAAGCCCCTGTCTGAAAATCTGCGCGCTTCTTAATATCCTCGTATGGCGTAATGTGCACAGTTCCGTCCCTGAATGGTCCATATTCAGCCACTCCCTTTGCATCATTCGCTTTTTTCTCTAAGTAGTTCTGTCTCTCATTGTCCCTTTTCTTTTTAGCCGTTTCAGCCAAGGATTTCATTTTTATCGTATCGGATTTGCTGAATAACCGAGCCTGGGATGCTTCTGCCGTATGATCCCCCTGAATCTTTTCTCGCTCTTGCCGCATAAAATCAGTCATAGCGGCTCTGCTTTTATTTAAACTCGCATTTTTTACCTGCCTCTCCCTTGTCTCCCGATTTACTCTTACGTCTCGAAGCCGCTTTCGTTCTTTTGCTTCTTCTTCCTGCTGGCGTTTATGTTCAATATAACGGTCCATAGTGGAATTCCCGGTACTCAGACCAGAATCCATCGCACCTTTGTACGCTTTATAAAGACTGCTATTTCCGGTTCCCTGATCTTCCTTATACTGTTTGAACAACTTTCCTGACATATCCTCTCCTATCTCGGTTTACGGTATGTATAGCTATTATCCGTTTTGTTTTTGCTATCTTTCTGCGCCACCGTTACCGCTTTCGCTGCTGTATCCGCATCAATTCCAAGGTACTGCTGCAGTATATTGCTTACTCCAGACGCATCATTTACATAATATGATTTTGACAAGCGTCCACCTCGATTGTCTTTTTCATTCAGTAAATCCTTTGCGAACTTAACTAAATCATCACTGCTATAAGCCTTACTTTTACTCTTTGATGATCCCGATTTGCCAGAACCACTTGAACGCGCTTTAGAATACGCCAGGGCCAACTGCTTTGCATCCTGCTCCTTCTGGTAATCAAACTGAGCCTGCCAATTCTGCTGTGCCAGGGCATCCTGCTGTTTCTGATAGTCAAACTGTGTCTGCCAGTTCTGCTGTGCCAAGGCGTCCTGAGTCTTCTGGTAAGCATAGTTCTCCGCCCACTGCTGCATGGCCTGATCCTGCTGATACGCGGTCATATCCTGATTCCAGGATGAGTCATAACGACCGGCATAATAGTTTCTGTCAGTCTGATAATCTGCAACCGTATCACGATAGCGGTTATAGTCGATGGAATCCTGGTTGTTATACATATTCAGCTGATTATACAGCTCCTGGCCCTCCTGCAGGTACTGGTTATAGACGCGATCATAAATATCCAGCGTTGTGTTGTTAAAGTTTGCCAGGGCATTATCATAAGCCTGCTGCCCCGCTGCCTGCGCATAGGTGCTTCCATAACCGCCGGTTGCTGCCTGTGCGCTGCCCATGGTATCCCGCATGGACTTCTGGCCGTTTTGGATGGCCTGTTGCCGCATGGTAGTGTAAAGGTCGCTCTGGAAGACATCATCCGTCTTAAACTGTTCCCGGTTTTTAATGCTGTTGATGATGTTCTGAATATCACTGGAATACTGGCTCTGAAACTTTCCCGGCGCATTTTTTTCCAGCTTATTGAGTCTCTGCAGATAACGATCCGTTATTGACGACGTTGCGAATGGGTTGGCAGTGTATCCAGTCAGATACTGGCTACCGCCTGAAGTCGTCGAACCACTCCCCGTATTCGGACTTGCTGCAGCCTGAAATGCCCTGGATGCTGCCGGAGTCGGTTTTGGTGTTGCCTCCTGTTTTATCGTTGCCGCAGGTGTCTGATTCTTTGTTACACCCGGTCCACTGCTCGAACTGCTTTTCCCCACCGTTATGACTGGACTCATCTTTCTTTTCAGATACCCCTGTACTGTTGCAAGTGCCATCCTGTTTTTCCTCCTCTTTTTCCATCAGTTTTCCTTTATCCAAAATGTTCTCAATCATGACCAGGAACCGCGCCTGCTGCACTCCCTCAACCCTGATTTTGCTCAGGATTTCTGCCAATGTCCGCACCTGGATCTCATCATACATAAAATATTTCACTGTAATTTTCTCTCCAATTCTTCAATCTGCCGCTGCTGGCTCTTGATTGCTCCAGCATACAAAGCACCATAGCTGCTGTATGGGATTCTATAATACCCATCTTCTCCGAGATCTGTGAGTGGCAAATTTGTTCCGATGGTTTCCTGCAGCGCATTTACATCCTGGGCCAAAAATCCTATCTGCCGCTCTTCGTTCCCTATATACGAGAACTCAACCGGTTTTAGTCCCAGCACAATCCTCAGTGCTGTTTCTTCCGGAATATCCTCAATATGCTCTTTTAGCCGTTCATCCGAAGACTGATACAAAGTCTCGCATGTTACTGTGCCTGTCACCTTCATATGCTGGCAGCTTATTGATCCATCTACGTCACAGTTTCCATAAGTGATCAATGTTTCCGTTGCCAGCGGACCGCTACACTGGATGGATCCCGTGTATGCTCCAGAGTCAATTTTCGTGCTGCCAGTTTCGCTGACAACAAAGCGGTCATTGATATTGATAGATCCCCCTGTAATGTTCCCGGAAAACTCCGCCGTGCCATCTTTGGATAATTTAAAGTTTTTTGCATCAATCGTTAAATATCCGGTCTTAAATGCTATGGTTCCAGGTGCCATGGAAATTTCCGAACACAGTTCTTCTGCTGATACTTTCAATTTAATCTCGTTATTCAGTGTGCTGATCTGAGTGGATACCCCTGCTTCCAGGTTCTTGAATTCTGACATGAAGCCATTCATGCTGATTTCTAGCTGCGAAATAGTTTTGTCCGTTTCCTGGTAGCTTACTAGGAACTCCTGAGAAAAATTGTCTTCCGGGTCCAAGCTTGAAAGGCTATATTGGAGTTGCTGATTAAGCTGCATGATATAGCTTCGGATCTTTGCCATGTCCGGATCTTTTGCCAACGTCGGCGCGCTAAAATATGACATCTACTCCCTCCCTTCTATCTTTCCTCTGATCCGATCAATGCGACGCTGATTCTCCTGGATAGCAGCTACCCACATAGCCCCCATCTCTCCATACTCCACACGTAATGATTTCTGCTGTCTCACCGGCTTATCAAGCTCCTGGGCAATAAATCCGATACTCTCCCTGCCTGTTGCTTTAAAATGCCAGAAAACCGGGCATATGGCTGTCATATCCGGTGCCGAAAGTGTTGTCACATTCGTCTTTACTCGTGCATCCGATGTTTCCGTTACCTTTTTGCAGCTCAGTGAATCCACAATATAAGCCTCTGATCCGGTAAGGGTCCTTCCCACAGTGCAGCCTCCATATCCTTCGCTTCCTTCTACTGTAACATCGCCGCCCACCGTCGTTTTCTTTTTCGGATTGAGTAAATTGCACCTCAAATCTCCCTGAAGAACGGCATGGCCCGATGCGTCGACCGCGAAGTTATTTCCCAGATGCATTGTCCCGCCCGTTATAGTTCCTGAAAACATAGCGTTCCCCGCCGCATCCAGTTTCATATTATTGGCATCAATCGTCACATGCCCCGTCTTCAGATCTATGTGTTCGCCGTACAATTCCATTCTTGACAGCATAGTCTCCACCACGCTTCCGCGATTTACCAATAATTTTATATATTCAGCCGACTGTTCCAGCTCCCCATAAGAATCCGCTTCCAGATCTTCAAATTTTATCTGCAGTTCATCCGCATCATGTTTGATGGTCCTGGTTAATGATTTCTTTTCACTCTCCCAGTCTAAGAAGCTTCTGGAAAAATTGTCCTCGTCAAGATTGGAAAGTGTGAATTTCAAGTCCTCGCTGAACCGATACAGTTTTTTTACTAGAGATTTCTTGTCCTCTTCTTTGCTCAACACCAGCTCTTTAAATACTGACATTCACATCACTTCCTAATCCGATTACCTTGCCGATTGCGATCAGTTGCATATCTCCGCAGCCTTCCAGACGATACCGATATTTCTGACAGCACCGCGGGATTATCGGAACAACATGCGTTCGATATGTCTTAGATCGAAACGTACTTACACGGTGCCACTCTGGATCATCATCATACTGCATCAGCACCGAAACCTCTGTACCTTGCTGCATCCGGATATGAAAGCGAAGTTTCCGTATGTGTTTATTGTCAATCGTCCCCTCCAGTAAATCTCCACTCTCCAGATACCATGAAATCACTTCCTGCCGTTTTCCTGTGACTGCGAAAAGATTTCCTTTCTCATCTACGCAATACAGCTCACCATCTCCATAAACCATATCAACCAGATGAAGGGCATCTTCTTTCGTCCATATGGTCCGTTTCAGATCATAGACATACAGCCCCCAGGAGCCTCCTGCCTGCAGGGATGCATAATATTTTCCCTTATGATATGACGCTACTCCATCAACAAATTCAAGGTTCTTCAGCGCATCTCCCACGGAATCTGGTTGTGCTCCATCATAGCTGCAGATATCATCCCGGCCTGCATAGATCAGCGTTTCATTTACGATACAAGCTGTCCGCTCCATTCCTTTCGCTATTCCACGCACGGGTGAGGATGTGGACACCTGGTAGTTGGAAGGCTTGTTGCCAAAAACCTTGTGAATTGTATCCTCCTTGAAGAAGATCACATATCCCAGATGGGAAACACAACCAGTGAAATCTCCATCAGATCCTACCGTGACAGCATAGGAATCCGTTGATATACCCTCAAAAGCATTCCAGTTGGCCGGGTCTCCCAACTTCGACGCATAGATTTCATGATTCTCGCTGGAGCACCCCCACAACCTATTCTCGTTCTCACAGACAAAATCCATATCCGGCACGGTTCTTTTTATTGTCAGTCCGGAGGCCTGGGTGAACTGTGCCGATAAACTGCCGATCACAATCACATAATTATCCGATACCTCCTGCAGGATGATAAATTTATTAAAATCCGCGTTCGTGCATCCGCTGATTTCAACACCGTCATACTGAGCAAACATTTTTCCGATGCCAGTGCAGCTAATCTTGACCAGTGTGGATCCCTGGGTCGTCTGGGCAAATGTGGCTGCACTCGCCTGCTGCCACGTTACTTCCATGGTCTTAAGTTCTCCCGTGTGCGTGTTGTACATGAGTTTATCCGGAAACACTACGGCATAAGCTCCGATACCGACTATCTGCTTTCGGCTATCCGTGACATCTGCAATTTTTTTATCTTTGTAATACAGGTTCGTGCCATCCACATACATCAAACCATTTTTGTAAAACAGGCCATTCGGCTTCGTTATCGTTTTTGTGACATCACCGCGCGCCTGGCGTACTGATATTGCCGGATAGGCGTCGGAAGACATATTTTTCATGTCTACAAACTCATTTTCCTGAATCACCAGATTTTTATTGATTCCCAGAAAGGAACCGATGCTTTTTTCCGTCTGCTGCGATGTTGCTTTCAAATATGGTAATCTCATTTGTCACCTCAATAGTTTCTGAATTTCCGCGCCGGTTTCGGAAGATTATTCCTAATATGCCAGGCTGCATACTCCTTCCATGCAGCATCAAACATGGCGGCATCATTGTTGTAGCGCTCCGTTTCCTGGTTTGCGATATCCACCTTCGCGCGGATATAATTGATATACACATCCTGGAACCGGTCCGGCACCGCCAACTCACGCTCCATATCCTCCTCAGTAAATGGATTAAACTCAATATCATATCCCTGGGCCCGGTTCACCACCTGGTCTAAAACCTGTCCTTCGATTTCATTCAGCCAGGCAATCATCATTTCCAGATCATACTGCTGCCCGATCAGCACCGTTACTGTTTCAATTAATTTCCCTGCATTCACCTTTTCGCCCTCCTTTTGGTTATCCTAACATTTCCATGATGGTTTTGTTTGCATAGCAAAAGCGGCAGGATGACCCGTCACTGATGGAATCGTATGAAAGAATGGCAATAAAAAAGGACCAATAACTCAATGCAGTTAATGGTCCTCACAAGGTTATGACAACAATAGGACTCGAACCTATATTTATGGGCGTAGATAAAACATAATCATACCATTTCGCATAACTCGAATAAATGAATCGAACATTTACATTATGCTTCTTACTGTATCCCATTGCCTTACCCTTTGGCTATGTTCTTGTATATACATTTTACCACTACGCAGTTCCGGATGCCAATAGTAATATTGAATATGGTACATCTAAGATTGGTGTTGTATCTAATAAGCAGAGTATAAACAAAACTGTTAGTTTTCTGAAACAACATGCAAATTCACCACGCGCAGTTATTTTATCGATACATACATATGGTTATTTTTATGGTGTGGCTATTATAAACTCTTATAATAATTCAGAATTTTCATTTACTCTCACACCTGTAGAAATAGGAAACGGTAACGGACAATGGACTGTTCATTGGATTGCTTTGTGGTAGTTATTCTAATACTTACTATTTTCACTTGCTAACCATATCACCCAAACGGTATTATTCCGTCTATATACAGTTCTGCAACTATACACCAATAGGCGCAATGCCTGCATAATTAAAATCAAGATCCAGAAAACTTATACCAATCTATAAATTTATAATTCCAGATTCTACCTATCCAAAATTTACCAGAAAAACGAGGTGAAGTTACAATCAAAGTACCATATGAGCAGCCGTTTGAATAATTATTTTTACTCATTAAAAGAGCATGGAAATCACCTGTCGTATAATCAGTAAAACCACCTTTACCAGGATCAAGCTTGCTATTTACATCCGCACTACAATAGTCAAACCTATAAAAACCGCAATGAATAAGTTGTGATGGACTTGATAGCGTACCAATATCATCTTCAACAATAACCCCTTTGTTTTTGTCGATATTTACATTGGTAAAATTACTATTAACGTATAAAAGGCCGGAAGTATTTCCGACCTTTTCTCATTTACACTATAATATCTGGATACTGCAGCGCCCCGTCCTGATCCGGCGTGAGAGTAACCGACTCCGTGGCCATCCGGCCGTCATCGCCTAAATAATACCACTTGCCACTAACAGTCTGCAGTCCCTTGACCATAGCGCCATCAGATCCAAGATAATACCAGTCACCACTGTAGCGGTACCAGGTGTCATGGACCATCATGCCAGCGCCATCAAACCAGTACCACTTATCCTCATCCCGGTACCAGGCGTTGACCACATGCTTGCCGCTGCCATCCCGGAAGTAAAACCGCCAGCCACCGTCCTCCTGCTGCCATCCGGTCTTAACCTGTTCCGGCACCCAGGTAGCCATAAACTCTTCCGGTGTGCCGTACTTCTGGATCAGCGCGGTAGGCGTGCTTCCCCAGTCCGGCAGATAAAGGTGTGGCTTGTCCACGATACTCTTCCAGTCACCGCCCCAGGCAAGGCCCAGTTTTTTGGCGATCTCGGCGGCCCGCTTAAAATGACCTTTACTGTCATTGTAGGCATCATCGGAGATCTTGCCGTCCCCGTCGATATCCATGCGAAGATAAAAGTCAAAGGCGATACCCCACTGGTGCTGTGAGCGGTAGCTACTGCCTTTTGCGTTGGTCACGATGTTACCGGGCTTGGTGCGGCCCTGAGCATAAAGAGCATCCTGCTCTGCGGCGGTGCGGAGGGTTTCGCTGATGGCTACGGTGATGCCCTCGGTGGCACAGGCTTTCATCCAGGCGGATGCAATGCGCTGAAGGCGCGGGTGACAAAGCGAAATGTCTCTCATGGTATCACTCCTTTACTTCGAAACAGATGTTCTGCCACTTTTTATAGGCATCGAAATACAGCTCATGCTTGTCTCCATTGTATGTAAGCTCGTAGTACATGCCGTCCGAAACAGTCGTACTAAGCAGTGCCTTATGATTCTGAAGAGTCTTGCAGGACCAAACAACGAAGACATCATCTTCACTGATTCGCTTCCGATCGGTCTTGTCCGCATTCTCATTAAAATAATCCATCACATGCTTTTTGCATAATGCAATAAATTCTTTGTTTTCCATGATTTTTTCTCCTTTACTCTGCAAACACCCAGTCGTCCGCCAGCATATCTGCCTGTGATGCAAGCCATCCCATCTGTACGCCACTAGTGCCAACAAACGCGATTGCCTTGTTTCCGATAGCGTCATGATTGCAATTTACAATCTCACCGTCAGCCGCTTTGTAGGAGATTGCTGTTGCTAACTGGATATATTGTTTTTTCCCATTCCATCCCTGTCGTGCCACCTTCAATCCTCGTTTAAGATACCGGATGGCATCTGCAAATGAAAATGCAGCAATGCCGCCAAGTACCGGACAGTTACTTTCATCAGCAATCACCCACTCGTCCGATTGCATGTTCAGCATGGTGTATTCAACACGCTGCGTTTCCCTGATATCCAGGAGCTCGCCCTTATCAGAATCCTGTGGTCTGCACTGAATCATGATTGTTTCCTTCTCCGGATCCCAGTACCAGTATCCTCCCCAGCCTGGAAGTTTTACCTTTGCACCCTGTTTCATGGCTTTAAATGCTTCTGTAAAATTCATGAAATACTCCCTCCTACTCTTCGTAAATGACAGTCAGACCATATGCTACTGCTGCATCATGCTCTAACCGACAGCCTCGCGTCTGTTCCCAGCCCTTGCAAAAGTAAACTGCGTGACACAGAGACATTTTTTCTAAACTCTTTGCCAAGAAGCAAAGCGGAATCTGTACCACACCACGCTCCTTCATGTGCTCATCACTGTACCACTCATCTGTAAATAGAGTGTTTACGACCTCATATCCCTTAGCTTCCAGTGCTTTGATTGCCTTTTCTCTGGTTACTTTGATTTCTTCTTCGCTTTTTCCAGCCATCGGCTGAGATAACATGGCTTTCATCATCAATTTGTCCTCTCTTCTTTATTATGTGTAAGGGCGGCACGAAACCGCCCTGTTGCGACGTCGCAATGGCAGCCATCACCCAGACTGCCAGCGGGAGATATCCGGATCACCTCCTTCTACGCTTTTGATGCCTGCTTAACCACCTGGTGCACTCCAGTTGCGGCCAGACCGGACACAATGCCGATAGCCGCCGCATTGATTACATCCGCTGCCGGGAAGTCCGGCATCACATACATGCCAGCAACGCCCAGGGCACCACCGACCACTCCGCATACCACCGGAATGACTTCATCTTTGACTTTAGCGGAGGCCTTGCAGGCCATGCCTCCCAGATAACAAACCACCGTAATTGCCGCTACACTGGCAATGCCAAAATCCATCATATCTTAATCCTCTCTTTCTGCTGGCCCATATTCCAGGGCCAGACATCTGTTATAAAGTTCCTCTCCAGTTCCATTGCCACCCAAAGCTTTGTACGGTTTGAACATGTACTCCAGGTTGTCCCGGTCTCCCACCGTACAGTATCCACGGCTTATGTAAAACTGGCACGCCTGGTAAAGGCGGTCATGGAGCAGTGCCAGTACTGCAGCGTTAATAGCTTGGCTCTTTACCACTTCGGTCTTTAATCGCTTCGATAAACCGCGATATGCCGCGAACAGAGCTCCGGAGATAGCCGCAAACAGCCATTCTATCCAATGTGCGGCTATGTACTGAAATATCAGTGCTACCATCATAAATCTCCTTTACTCGTGATCGCACTCCTTATGTCCGGGGCCGCCCTGCACATGTCTCGGCTCTGCATGATCTGCAGTGCCCGGTGTGCTGTCCTTGCGGTACTCGTGATCCGGGCCGGTACTTAAGGCCTTATTGTGCGGTTCCGGAGTCGGTACTCCGGTTGCTGGGCCGTAAGGGATGTTCGGGGTTTCGGTTCTGTGCTTGATACTCATACTCATTTGTAGTCCTTTCTGCCAACTATCGGGTGGCACCGTTTAAAATGTTTTCAACATCTGCTCTAAGCTTTTTTGGTACAGCATCGAGAGCAATTCTGCCCTTGCGCACCAGATCTGCATACACTCTTGCCATTATGCCTCGCCCCCTTCATAGAGTTCTACAATGGCCATCTGAGCGTTGGTCATCTCTTCTTCCAGAGATTTATAAGCTTCTCTGAGATCTGGAAGCCGAAACTCTGCTATCATCACTGTGCCGGTCACATCCTTGTAGATGTAGATTGGGCTGCCATCCTCATCAGCTCCGGTCTCTTCTTTTTTTGTACCAATCACATAATCAGACTGTCTGGTCATGCGGCCGGCATATACCAGATCTCTCCGAGATGCCAACGGTTCTCCGGCATCGTCCAGGAGCATGATCGAGCTTGCGGCAGATACAGCAGCCTCAGCTTCTTCAAAGGTTGCTTCACCTGGCCGAAAGACAATGCGACCGCCGTCCTGCTGCAGCTGGTAGCCATTCGCTACCAATTCAAATAACGAATCATTAAACTTGATTTTTTCCATATGATTTTCTCCTTTCTTTATAAAAGTTTGGTCCTAGAATAGTAATTTTACCAATGTAAATATCGACAAAAACAAAGGGGTTATTGTTGAAGATGATATTGGTACGCTATCA
>NZ_QUIK01000013.1:73737-74098 GCF_003480105.1 Clostridium sp. AM42-4 | reverse complement strand
AATAGTAATTTTACCAATGTAAATATCGACAAAAACAAAGGGGTTATTGTTGAAGATGATATTGGTACGCTATCAAGTCCATCACAACTTATTCATTGCGGTTTTTATAGGTTTGACTATTGTAGTGCGGATGTAAATAGCAAGCTTGATCCTGGTAAAGGTGGTTTTACTGATTATACGACAGGTGATTTCCATGCTCTTTTAATGAGTAAAAATAATTATTCAAACGGCTGCTCATATGGTACTTTGATTGTAACTTCACCTCGTTTTTCTGGTAAATTTTGGATAGGTAGAATCTGGAATTATAAATTTATAGATTGGTATAAGTTTTCTGGATCTTGATTTTAATTATGCAGGCATT
>NZ_QUIK01000013.1:0-73727 GCF_003480105.1 Clostridium sp. AM42-4 | reverse complement strand
GTAAATTTTGGATAGGTAGAATCTGGAATTATAAATTTATAGATTGGTATAAGTTTTCTGGATCTTGATTTTAATTATGCAGGCATTAGGGGTGCAATGCAAAAGAAGCGTAATATCTGAGATTTGTTTTCTGGTATATATCCTCTTATGGAGAGTTTTGTAATTCCATTTGTTTCTATTCGCATGTGATAACTACCACCATTTTCATCAGTGGCAATAAAATTTATAGTATATTTGGAACCGCTAGAACATTGTAAAATATTATACACATTCCAGTTTTTTAAATTTGTAAAATCGATATCAACTTCACCACTCAGAACTAAAAAACTGTTTTGATAAATTTTCGCATTTACTCTATTTCCCGTAACTGGACTTCCAGACGGAATAGAAATTGATGAGTTGGTAAGAGCATTCATATTACTATTTAACTCTACTAACCCCGCCACAACATCACTCATTCCGTTCGGAAGATCTCCGGTTCCAAGTTTCTGCTGTAATGCATATACAGCAGCGGAACTGGCTGCTTTTGTTGCATCGTTGACCAACTGGCTGACAACATCGCTCTTCAACAGTAGCTTTGTCGCTATCTTTTCTGCCACCGCATCAATCAAAGCCTGTGCATTCACCTGCTGCGCTCCTGCTTGTCCTAGTAATCCCTGTGCATCAGCAGCCACCAGTTCATTGATACTCTGAACCCCTCTGAAAAACAGCGTCCAGTTTTTCCCTTCCTGCGGAACCGATGCAGTCCCGTCAATCTTACATCTCCATATTGCGTTCTGGTACTTTACCAGGTCATTTTCCTGGTAAGTCGTTCCGGATGAATATTCCCCACGATCCATGAGTGGTGCAATGCTGTCAGCATAGCTTTTTGCAAGATTAGCCTGTTCCTTCGCAGTTTCTGCCCGTTTTCGGGACTGTTCGCTCCAAAACATAGCATTGTCATTCGCTTGTGCGGTATACCCTTCCTTTCCATGCGCCCATGCCTCCGCCAAATTCGCTGATGATCCTGCACTTGTTGCTGCGGTCTGTGCTGTGTTTGCCGCCTCAGTCGTTGTCTGAATTGCCGTCTCAGCTTTACTTGTTGCATTGTTCGCCCGCGACACCGCTTCTTCGCTCTTCAAGAGCAGATCTTCCATTTTTTTCTCGTACTCTTCAAGCTCTGTCATGCCGCTTGCATGTGACGGGGTGTTCACAGAGGACTGTACATACAGGGCCGCTGCATTGCTCCCCCACTTCACCGTACCGGCATCATCAATCGCCCTCAACGATATCCATACTGTGCCTGGATGTGCTACGTTTGTTGCTGCCACCGTCCATGCAAGTATCATACTGTCTTCGCGTTCTTCCTTTTCCAACTTACAGGTATCGTATATCTCTCCCTGGTACATCAGATCCAAACGAAAAGCCAGGTGAGATATGTCTATCCCACCTGGCGCTTTTTCTACCCGGAATTGACGCACCTCAGAATTGTTATCGTAATCTGTACCGATCACCCGTTCCCCTTCCGGAACAATCAGTGTTCGGTTCCTTACTGTTATCATAAGTGCGCCCTCCTTTTATTTCGGATCCTGATAAGTCAGCTCATCCATTTTCTGAGCAGCCACCATCAGCTGATCGTCTGCATTGTCCAGCACCTCGGCCACCTCTTCCGGCATCTCAACATCGACTCCACGTTTGATGGTATATGCTTTTCCGTTTACGCAGACAAACACATCCGCCTGGTATTTGTCATTATCCTTGAACAGTCGCCGCTTTACCATTTTCTCTTTCGGTACCGCCGGTGCATCTGTCGCATTACTCTCTACAGTAATTTCAGCCGCAGTTTCATTCTCTTCTGCAACGTCCAGATTTACGCTCTGATTTTCTGTTTTTTTCCCAGCCATATGCCCTCCTTAGTTCGCTGCTCCATCGCTGTAGGTTGATCCGGTCTCTACGCGTACCATGTACTCATTCGACAGAATCTCAGTAACCTTCGTGGCCTTCCAACCAATGGTTGCTCTCTGATTCAGAGGATCCGCAGTCCCAGCAGATCCAAGCTGCTTCACAATGGTCTGAAGTCCTGCGCCCTCGATCTTGGTCGTCGCATACGCATTTGCGCCGAAGAACAGGGTAGAGTATACATCAATCTTAGTCGCATCGCTGCTGCTCTTTGCTGCCCCAGCTTTTGCAAAGATCTTTGCCTCCGTAGTCTCTATAAAGCGCACACCTGCGAGCTTACCGATTTCGCCTTCAAAAATTTCTTCCGGTTTTGCATACTTGTGCACATCAATCCAGTTTGGGTCTTCGGTCAGGTCGAACGCAACGTCTGGATGAATGATGGCCCAGTATGAACCGTCAATCTTGGATGCGAGCTGCTTTTTCAGAGTACGGACAGCCATCTTTACGGCTCTTACGGTCAGTTTGTGTTCTGTTTTCAGTGCTGCTCTGGAAGATACCTGACCTTCTGCATACTGCACATTGGTTCCGGCGTTTAAGACCTCTCTGGAAATGGTGTCCAGCGAGGTTCCTGCCTGGCCGCCGATCAGGTCAGTGGTTTCCACGATGGTGTTATCAATAGTCGTCATCTGCAGCACATCGGATACGGTTACATAGTTGCCGTACTGCTTCACTTCTGCCTCGATCTTGGTTACAGAAAGGCTCTGGCCATCCGGAGTAACACCCTCAGTCAGCGGAGTGAGAGACTTGCCGAGCTGTACATACTTTCTAAACTCGATTTTCTTACCGCCGTTTCGCGGAATGTCACGCTTCTGCGCCCATCTGTCATGTACCAGGAGTGGGGATGCATTCTCAATCAGGTTTTTATCGTAGAACGTCTTCATCTCCGCGGACAGCGTACTCTGATCGGTTACGTTAGTGTTCGGATTTGCATCAAACATGTGCAGATCCAGTACGAACGGAATATCCGCCGCATAAGTCATGCTTTCTAAATACATTTGTCCTCCTTAAAGGCTTACCTCTCCGGACAGAACTTTTTTCTTGAGATCCGCGAACTCTGCCCTGGACATTCCCATTATATCCATCTGGCTCTTTGCGGCCGGGCTGCTGCCAGCTGCTCCTTCCACCGGTCTTGATGCTCCGGCTCTTACAGTATCAGCCACCCGTTTCTTTGTCTCCTGCTCTGATCTGGTGATTAAGCCCTGTGTAATATCGTCAAAATGCGTGACCCGGTATGCAGTGATTACATCACATCCGGCTCCCAGCATCTTTGCGAAGTTTTCATTGTTCTCAATTTCGAATCGAATATCAAAATCAGGATAAAGGTTCTTGCACTGCTCTGTTTCCGCATCCCAGCGCGCCCAGGTCTGCTCCTCCTGCCGGAGGTTTTCCGCCCGCCTCTGTGCCTCTTCCATAGCTTTGTTCTGTGCCTGCAGATTCATAAATTCTTTATACTTTTCCACCGGCATACCGGCTTCCAGAGCCTTTTCTTCGTAGTAGGCGCTGTCTGCATTGATTGCATTGATCATGCCGTCTACATCCGATGCATCCGTGCCATATTTGGCAGCAATCACCTGCATAAGCCTTCCCTGAGAATCCAGCTGCTGCTGCATGCGGTTCATTGGTGCAAATCTTCTGTCTACCTGTTTTTTGACATCCTCTCCGTACAGATCCTTGTACTGTTCCTTGAATTTCTTATAATCAGCCTTACGCTGTTCTTCCGGCGTAAGCTGATTGGACTGTTCGCCTTCCTGTTCTCCAGACTGCGTTCCTTCTGTCTGCACTGCTGTTCCCCCCGCCTGCGTTGCGGTTCCTCCTGCCTGTGCTGTACTTCCTGCTGCAGGTGCGCCTCCTGCTGCCGCGCCTCCGTCAAACATATGTAAATCAAGTTTGTACATGTTACCTCCCTCCGGTCTCTCCCGGGTGTCTATATTCACGGTCTCTCCCGAGTGTCTGTCACGGTCTTTCCCGAGTGTCTGATACGACATTATCACATGTCAAGAATTTTTGTTTGCACAGCAACGTTATCCTTCTTGACATGTATAAGATACATTCTCCGGATATGCATTCTGAAGCATCTGGAAGCCGCTCAATGCGACTGCCAGGCGATTCTTAATGTATTCCCGCTGTTCTTTTCTGTAATGAACTTCCAGGAAAAGATTTCCTTTTTCCATTTTTGCCGTGCTCCGAATATCCGGTGCGTGAAACATAGCATCTGCCAGCGCCTGCCCCAGAACTGACACAGCTGAGCAAACAACATCATTTCCGTCCATCCTATAACAAGCATGACCACTCATGGATAATTTCATGGTATCCGGACCAATATTGATCACAATATTTGTCATGACTGTACCTCCGTCGCACTGCTCACCCGCTGACGTGCCTTCCCCTGCGTGCTGTTATCTGTATTCATGGCTCTGCCAAGAGAATCTGTTTTTATCTGCTGCCCTGCATCCGTATTGATGGCCGTCATGTCCGGCCCCGGTACCCCCTGCTCCTGCAGCGTCTGCATGATTGAGGTGTCTCCTGTCGTTTTTGCGATCAATGCCGCCATCTGCATCATGGTCCCCTGCATCTGCTGCATTTGCTGATACATTGTACCGTTTCGCTCGATCATCTGGATCACTTCATCTCTGCGGTCAAAATCCATCATCCTGAGCATGCACAGAGCCTGATCGGCCATCTGAGGGTTGAATACTCCAAGTCCGTAAAGTTCTTTTGCCAGCTCGTTTTGAGCGATCCTGGAATACGGGCTTGCTTTCTGCGCAGATATCTTGATATCAAACACCGGGCGGCGAATAGATAAATCATCACCAATTCCCGGCATAGCCTGATCTTTCAATCCTTGATTAGTCAGCTGTACATATTCCGCAGCGCCATTTTCCTTCGTGATCCGGTAGCATCGTGGAAGGTCGTAAAATTGCCGTATCAGCTCCACCGTAAGTTCCACAATCTCCTGGTATGCCGTATAGCTCCCTTTAATCATATCGCGGCTCAGTTTACTTCCAGCCTCCTGCAATGCCGCGATTGCCGATGCTGCTGTCACGCCGCTACTTGTAGAGCCTTGGGAAAAATCCCTGTTTCCACTCGTTTCCTTCAGCTCATTGACCTTTGCATCCCTCTGTTTGAATACGATATCCCCGATCACAGGTGGCTCAATCTGCCGGATAGTCTGTTCTGATACATCATTTCCAGACACATGCACCAGATCCTTTGAAAGATCTGTGAATTCCTCTTCATTGATGTTTGCCGCGTTTAAGGAAAAAAACCGCGCCTTGTTCGCAAGCGCATTCATCATGATGACCTGGTCCAGACGGTCTATGTATTCCTGCGGATTCACCATCACATCCAGATATCCAAAGCCGGCCGGAGAACCCTTCTCCGGGAACTGTACATCAAAGACAAATGGGTACTTTCCGTGATTGTACCAGCCATCCATTGCATATTCCGGATCATCCTCTGAAGCATACAGTACAATGTCATTCGCGAATTTACAGTAATGCAGGATTGTCCTGCTGCCTCCGCTTTCCGTCCGGAATACATGTTTGTAATACCAGTCAAACACCATGACCTTATCGGTGGTGTCCATATTCTCCTCGTAGAGGTATTTGGGGCGGTCAGCCAGATTCCCCGCCGTAATCTGATCGGCAACATCCGGATACTGTTCTTTCAGCAGATCTGCATCTACCACCTCTGTCACAAAGATATTCCTAGACTTCTGGACGTCCTCAATCCCAGGCTGCCAGGTGATGTTCAACACATCTACGTTGCTAACTTCAATATCTCCCAGGCCGTTCTCTTTGGATGGGTTCCACATCACTGCATACACCGATGTTCCGATCTTGGGTTTGTCCCAACAGTTTGCATTATAGGTCTTTGCAAAACCATTGTTTTTCAGGATAACCGGCACAACCTCTGATAACAGCTTTGCTGTTTCTTCGTCCGATGCCTCCCGCGGCAGAATAGCCGGACAAGGGTAGTTGTCGATAAAATCTGCATGCTTGTTAATCAGGGAGTTAAACAGCCAGGCACTAACCGGCTTCAAATCTGTATCTTTGTCCCCTCCCTGGAAGCGCTCCCAGTGATTATTTTTCCACCATTCTTCCGCATTGATGACTCGCTGCTGAAACGCTTCAAGTCCGCTTCGATATTTTTTATATGTTTCATAGGCCTTCCGGACCTGCTCCGGCCCTACTTTGCGTCCTTCTTCCATGACTCCTCCTAAATTCTGATTATTCTATGTGCTTTCTTTCGTTCTTCCGCGAAAAGGTCCAGCGGATCCTCCAGTGGAATTTCTTTCTTCACGCTGCGCCGCATCGGAATCGGATGCTGCATGAATACATACCGGCATTCATCGTAAATGTGGTCTTCCTGTGTGGTGTCGATATCCTCCACGTTTTTCTCATCATAGACCAGATCCGGAATCGTCCGAATGAAATTCTTACAGGTATTGAACACGTAAAACTTCGGAATTCCATTCTCGTCGAATGCCAGGCGGTAATGATACTGCATTTTTCCCGCAATACGGTGGTTATCACCACCAGACCAGTACACTCCATTTTCCGCCATCATATCGGCTACCGATTTTCCGCGAGACCGGTCAAAGATAGACGGATCCGCAATGCCGGTGATTTTCCGGCCCTTTAGATTCACGTCCGTCTCTTCAATCTGGCGAATCATCTGTGCCTGTTCCGTCGGCTCCATTTTTGTTCCTACGTTCGGTGAGCCCTCCACGCAGCCGTAGAACTCCCGGATGCGGTAAATCGTTCCGGAATAATCAATCGCATACCAGCCTACCGAAAACGGTTTTGCATAACCGAAGTCATATCCCCGCACGATTTCCCAGCCGGACGGAATCTTAAACGGCTCAATCACATGCGTCCACTGGCGTGTCTCATAGTTCTCCGGATCATTCTTCCATTCCGTGAACACCTGCCCCTCAAAGGAATCCCAGTCCCCATACAGCAGAGCATTTCTCTCTGCCTCCGGTAGAATGGCAAGGTTTCCCAGATAGCCCGGATCGTTCTCCAGAAGCGCCGGATTATCGAACACACTGCTCGGTATAAAAATCCGGTCCTTTGACAGCCTGATTTCTTTTCCCTTCGGATCACGGATCACTACTTCGGACACGATTGGATGTCCAGGAGTTGTTATAGACACAAACCTGGATTTAACCCAGCCATGGCCGATGCCGCCTGGGTTTGCCGTGGCTCTCACATATACTTCTGTTCCTGGTCCGGAAGGGCGCGCACGGGAAAACAGATAGGTGTACTGCCGTTCCGTGAAGTGTGTCAGCTCGTCGAACCCTATAAAATCAAAATGACGACCCTGATATTTCAGACGATCTTGTTCGTGCTGCATAGCAGCAAAATAAATCTTTGCACCACTTGGAAACTTCCAAACATGCCCGGACTCGTTATAGCTTGCCCGCGGATACGCTGCTTTGTAGAGTTCTCTGGATCGGTCTATCAAGTCCACCAGCTGCGGATACTCCCGCCGGAAGATGATTCCGCGATAGAAGCGGTTATTAACCTGCCGCAGGGCCTCCGCAACCAGGTAATCGCTTTTCCCTCCACCTGCTGCCCCGCCGTACAGCGCCTCAAACTCCGGGCGGCTCATCATCTCCTGCTGCTTCGGCTGCGGGCACCACAGAACCTTTCTCGGATCCGGCAAATCCGCTCCCCGATTAGTTTTTTTCATTTTCTGTGCCACTTACAGTCTCCTTCATCTGGTTCACCTGGCGCGGTGTCAGGATTACAAGATTCTCCTGCGGTCCCTCTTCCTCCTGGTTCGCCAAGATCTTATCCCTCCAGTCTTCCGGTGCCTTATTCCGTAGCCAGAAAGAGATCGCTTTGAAATCCGGTTCTATGTACTCATCTTCCTCTCCGGTTTCCAGATATTCCTGTTCCGACATTTTCCTGCCATTATTGTCATATTCAATTTTTTTGAGCTTAAATACCTTTCTGACCTTAACCGTTCCACCCTGAGTCAGTCGATATAGGGCGTTTTCCACCTGGCGGTTGGCTATCTCTTTCCCAGTGCCCAAGGCCTCTTTGATTGTCTGATGTTTCTTCTTCCACTCATTCAGCGTAGATCTGCTGATTCCGATATGCTTTGCGATCCGTTCATCACTCAGACCTGCCCTGGCCCATGCCTGGAGTACCGCAAGCCGGTTCTCATCGTTCGCCCACTCCTCCCATCTCTGTCTTGCCACCTTCTCACCTGCCTTTTCTGGTGAGTATAACAACAACGGGAGATTTTTGTTTGCACAGCAAAAGCCCCGGCTTTATGCCGAGGTTGTTGTACGGTTTTGTATGATTTTTCCACGCAAAATAGAGAGCGCCTCACGGTCTCTCTTCATTCCACGCGCACGCACGCGCATGTGCGCACGCAAAAAAGTGTCCGCATGTCCGGTCACTCATTGTATTTCTCTTTTTTGATAAACTGGTAGTACGGGCATTCCTGGTATGTATCCATGCAAAACATCTCATAGTATGCCTTTTCATCCAGATATGAGGCAAATAACAACTGGTTCTTCACTCCAAAACCATCGTTTTTCATGACGTTTTCACATGTGATCGTGGCCTGTGCCCGACCCTTGCGGGAGTGGCATTCGTAAAACGGGCACAGACACTGATGATGCCTCGGCATGGTTATCGCCTCCTCTCTTTTTCGTACCGCACCATGGTATATTCTTGAAACGGGTATCCCATGGCATCCACATCTGTCACCACAGATGTTTTGTCAAGCACATATCCCTGAACTTCCAGGCTTTTCGGTACAGATGGTTCTTCTCTCCACGATCCTGCCTTCACTTGTTCTGTATGTACTTCCGGTCGTCTCAGGTTCCTGCTGCAGGTCCAGCGCTGCTTCATCGGACTGTCCGACCGGCGGAATGTTTTTTTCGTCTCTTTGGTCAGGTACTCTGCAAGATCATCAAATTCATGGTTCTGGTAGAGCGGGGTCAAATGGATCCCGCCCTCTGTCCAGATATCCTGCAGTACATGATGGATTCCTGGTATGTCACTGATCACGATATGATGGTGTATTGCTTTACTCTCCCACTCTGTCACCATGACATATCTCAACTCGACTCCTGCCGCTTTATAGATTCTCCGGCACCTCTCAAAAAATTTTCTCAGTACCTTACGGCACCCTTCTGCATCCGGTCTCTTTTCTTTCGCGTATGTCAGCACCAAATGCCAGTCCCCGGCTGCGAAATTCTCAATCAGCAGCATCTTCAGCTTTTTTGCAGCCCGCCGCTCATTAGCTGCTGCCATTTGCTCCTTGGTCGGTTGCTTCCGTTCCCCCCGTGACCGCTCCCCTTTTCCAGGACAGCGGAATGTATGGTACTTCCGGATCTCTATCCTGTTCCCATACTTTATTGTCCGCTTCATGTACATTTTTTGTTCCCCGTCTAAAGTTAATTGCTAAATCAAGTTTCGAACGGGTCCTTCCCCCGTTCATTTTAAGCCGCCCGTTTTCGTGCCGTCCGGAGCGTTTCCGGAGTGCTCTGAGCATAATACATTGCAGTTACCTGCGGTCCGGCATGCCCAAGGATCTCCTGGATTGTGCCGATATCTACACCATGATTTTTCAGATCCATACCAAGTGTCTTACGCATTTTATGTGGGTAAACCCGGCATGTCACGCCAACCCTATCTGCTATTACTTTCATTTCCCTGCGGATTGCGCTCGTTGTCAAAGGTTTATTTGGTGCTTTTTTAGAGACAAACAAATGCGGATCCGTATCTGTTCTGGATTCCAGATACTTTTTCAAGTGGTATCGTGCTTCTCCATCAAGATAAATCGGACGATATCTATCTCCCTTTTCTCCGCAAATCATAATGTCTCCGGTCGCCCAGTCTACCATATCCACGGTAATAGCCACAATCTCCCCTACTCTGGCTCCGCTGGACCGGAACACTTCAATGATTGCTCGATCACGAAGGGAAGCACATCCGTCCCTCAGCATTGCCATTTCTTCCTCTGTGTAATAATCAATCGGTTTTCTGGCTATCTTAAGCGGCTCCACCGCGTCCACCGGATTATCCGGAATCATTTTCTCTTTACGCATCCAGGAGTAAAATGCCGACAAGAATCTACGTTCGTTATTGATTGTAGATGCTTGATTCTTCTTGCCGGTCTCTTTCATGTTTTTGTTCTCATACCAGTCCAAATAGCGGTAAATGTCCATCTCATTCACCTGAGTCAAGGGTTTATAAATCAAAGTGATCAGACGCTTTACAGCCATCAAATAACCGTATTTTGTGGCATCTTTCAAGTTTTTCTTCTTATATAAGAAGAGTTTGATAATATATTGGTTCTGGCTGTCCACGCTATCCTTCATTTCCATAGGCAGCGTATTGAGCCGTTCCAGTTTTACATCTGCCAGCTCATCAATCATGGTTTTTTCCAGAATCTGAAGCATATCCGGCGTCATATAGTTCGACATCATAACGATCACGTTATCAATCACGGTTGTCTTAATATTCTGATTATTCATAGATTTACCTCCTACTGTTGCTCAAGGATTCAATCTGTGATATAATATCCTTAAGCGTAGATGCGATACACATGACTTTGACCGGTTGGTGTATCGCTTTTCTTGTGTCTCGATATATTGCTTAAGTCCATTGGCATCTCCCCCTTATTTTTATTGTAAAGTAGGCGCTGAGGGATTCGAACCCTCGCCAGACACGGCTTATAAGGCCGTCGCTCTAACCAGCTGAGCTAAGCGCCCATATTAGCGAAGTCATATACCTCGCTAATGTAAATATTACATAAATGGCATTATGTTGCGATCCTTGTACTGCTGCTTTGTCATGCGCTTTCTTTTACCAGCATTTCTCATCATTGGATACCCGCGACGTTTTCGATTATTATTCGCTTGTTCCGGGTATAAATCCCACCAGGTTTTTCTCTTAGTTTTATCGTCTTTCTTCTCCTGTTCTACTTCTTCCAAGTTTTTCATGTTGTATTGTCCTCCTATAAAGCTCTGTCCGTAAGCTCTTTGATCAGATTACACAGATCTTTAAATTTCAGTTTTAATGAGTATTGATACCCACCGTTATGCTACTTTTTCCAGATACATCTCCAGAGCCTTTCGGATCACCCAGGACATTGACCGGTCCTCTTTCTGACAGTAGAGCATTAACCTTTTCAGCTGCTCCGGCTCCATAGTGATGTTCTGTTTCACGTATTTCTCAGCGGCTTCCTTTTTCGGTCTTCCTCCTGCCATACCGATACCTCCTTTTCGGTGTGTAGCTTTCTTTATTTTTCTGGTTATTTCAGTTTAGCTCACTCATACTCTTCAAAGCTCAGTTGTCCAGGTACGTCCCTTTCTTCCATCCACCAGTTAAAAACGTCGTTCCCATCTTTCCACCTGGGTTTTCTTCCTGTTCCATCATTTCTCATTGCTTAGCATATTGTCAAAAGCTCTGATATACGCTCGCTTGTATGTCGGGAACGTGGAAAATTCAAAATATCTGTTTTTTCCTGCCATCGGACAGCCTATGCAACCACATCTTGAAAAACCCATGTTATAAAGCGGATTGATATGAATTTCTTCGCCAACAATGAAGCGTGCTATATCGTAGTCCGTCCACTCTATTATCGGATTGCAAACGGTTTTTGCTTTTAACTCGCATTTTTCGATGAATTTTCTTTTCTTTGAGTTATCATTCATCAGCATAATTTCCGAAATACCTGGAATTGTCATTTGCTCAAATTCTTCGTTTTTCCCTTGATTTTCCGACATTTCCGAATCAGATATTTTTATCCTATCTTTTTTAGTTTTCCCTAATGCCTCATACTCTCCCCTGTCAGCCCTTGCGCTGCTTTCATCCCACCGCACGCCTGTTGCTATCATTCTGTTTTTACAGGCGCCTTCTTTCAGGTATGCACAACAATATCTCGCCTGCCTGGTTGGCGGCATTTTCTTTTTTACAATCAACTGCCACATCGAAAGGGCTGGGTATTGGATTGTACATTTAATTCCCTGCAGCTCTAATTTTTTGAACACTTCTCTAATATGATAAACTGTCTGCGGCGCATCTACGGTTGTATGGCTGTGATGTACTTCGAACGGAACGCCGGCCCTTTTAAAAAGTTCCAGCATAACATCCGAGTCTTTTCCTCCGGAATATGTGCATACAACCGGCGCACGGTAATGGCGCAAGCTCATTTCAGACGCCAGCTTGATCCTTTCGATTGCTTTTTGTTCTAAATCCATCTTTTCTCCTAAATCTTAAATTTACTTTAAATCCTCTACCAAAAAAACCAGACCCTCACAATAAAGAGCATCACCCTCAAAAACATCAAATCGTTCGCACGGAATACCCGTCTTATAAATCCACGTTGCCGGTACTCCATTTCGATTAACACCATTGCTCCATACTGCCTGTATGCAATTAGCGCGCTCTTCTCCCTCCTGATCCACGCCATCTCTGTCGAAGTACACTCTTCCTCCGCCAAAGCATCCTCCATCATCATAGATTGCTCCATCAAACTCCATGAGATCATCAGATTCACCAGTTACGATGACCAAACCACTCTTCTTTGCTTCTTCTAACACATCACCAAAACCGGCTCCATACTGCATTCCATTAAGTCTATTTGCCAACTCTTTCGCTGTCATCCTGTACCTCCTCCGAACCTTAATTATCGTCCTCCATCACCTGCATCAGCTTATCTCTCAGTGATACGACATTTTCGTATGACATCTCCTGCCAGGTGCCACTATCTACTGCACGGATCAGCGTATCTAACGCATGAATCTGACCCAAGTCATACGTTCTTGTCAGTATCTTGTCCATAGCATCTCTTTTCGCTTCAAAATCTTTTTCATAGTCTTTCATTTCATCACTCCAATCTTAATTCCTCTGTCTTTCATCTCTGCCCTGACCTCTGCCCTGACCTACTACGCTTGTGCCAGGCCCTCCGGCGCTGGATCCGCCCGTAACGTTCCAGCAACCGGTCAATCTTTTCGGCTTTCTCTTTTTCAAACAACACAAATTCCATTCAGCTTATCCCTCTCGGTACAGTTCCGGGAGCGGCATCCATGCATTAACAAACAATCCTACGGAAAGATATGTGTAGTCCTCATCTCCAGGGTAGAATTCTCCGCTGCCGTCATCATCAACTCTATAGGTCGCAATATCCGGAATGATACAATTTTCAAACGAAACCAATATGTAGCTTTCCGGTTCCGGCATCCTTTCTTCAATCGGAATCCACTGCACTGTATTCTGTTTCAGCTTCAGCACCTCTACAGGCGCCAGGCCAGTATCCTCATACTCTGCCATCCGTGCCACCAGATCATCCTTCTTACTGGCGGACCAGTAGCCGGTTTTGATTCCATTTACCCGTTTCTGAGTTAATCTATTCATCACTTTTCCCCTTTCTGTATGTACTTCAAAAACTCCACCAACTCCGTCTCATTATCCGGATAATGGTTATATTCTTCGTGCCTTGTCCATTTTTCAAAGCCATTTGCTCCTTTTGGCGGTTCCGGTCCGCCTACCAGATGATAGTTTGCGTGAGTAAAATTCCCGCAATAGTTTTTGATGGCAAACACTTCAACAATCAATCGAGCGCCGCACTCGAAATCGTATTTATAAAATGTGCTGCCGATATGCTCATCCTTATACCACACGCCCCAGGGCTTGTAGTTCCGCAACCACTCTTTCCTCTGGTCGTTGTTTTTCATGACCGGAAGCTCCGTCTGCTCAACCTCTGCCGGCTCAGGATCAGCTGCATCATGTACCTGCAGCAACATCTCATATGCCTGAATCATCATGCTATATTTGGCGTAGGTATACGGCTGGTCATTTATCCAGTGGTCACTCATCAAGTCGAAGGCTTTCTTGGCATCTTGAATCATATTCTCCAGTGTATAGCGATCGTATTCAATCGGTTCCGGATCTTTGTCTCTTTCCTCATCTTGCCGGCTGCAATCATTTTCAAACCACTGCTCTTCGTCATCGGATTCCGATGGCTGAGCATCGGCCTCCAAAACCATCAATGATCTTTCCTGTTCTTTTTCTATCGCTACTCTCTTGCATGCCAGATTGCACGGATTTTCGCACCTGCAACAGCACGGCGCCGGCTCTTCATTGCCTGCACAATGATATGCCAAATTGTGATTTACAAACTGGCACTTATCACCCATCTGCTCTGTCAATAAATCTAACGATCTTTCTGCAACAATCTCGCACGGAAATGGATTCCCACACGGTGCATACCAGCATTGACGCTCTTTTCCACGAATATCACACTTCATTTCTGGACAGGAAAAACAATAATGCCCTCCTTCACAGCTTGGCTCTGTCAGTAAACTGCCTTCCGGATAAACTCTTTTCGGTGTACCATAGGCAGATAACTTTTCTGGCTGTTCGTCCAGTTCTTCGCCGCCCATCATCTCATCCAACGTCATCGTGGTCTGGATTGTAACCGGCTGCGTTGCCATGGAAGCTTCTGGCATTACCACCGGCGCTTCCATGGTACCCGTAATCACTTCTGGAAAGTCCTTTTCCAGATCCAACTGCCCCTCGATCTCAAAATATGTTGTTTCCTTTGGTTGGCGCATGGAACGGATTTCCTGGACCTTCATTTCCGGTGTTACCTGTTCCAGCTGCTCATCCGTCAAGGATAACATCTCCTGCAGCTTTGACTTTGAAAAATCTTTGTATTTCTGATCTACCACAGGACTATTCCCTTCCAATGAAAAACGGTCATTCATGCTCATATACCGCGATGCCGCTGATTTGCTTAGCCCAAATTCTGCATAAGCAAACTCCCATATACTTGCATAGTGATCCTCACGATACAGTTCATCATCTCTAACAAATTTCAAGTAATATCCAACAGAAATAAAGTTTCTAGCTATCGATACAATATCATCACGAATGAAGTTTTTTGCATCATCATAGGTTATCTGTCTGTACCAGCCAACTGTTGTGACAATCTCATTTTTGCACTGTTGCATCTCTCCAACAGTGCTTTTAACTTCCTCTCCCATAATGTTCTCCACCTATCAATACCGGTCCATACTCTCCCCAACCATATCAGTCCACAGTATGCACTCCTGCGTGCCGCCCGGCAGTTCCACTAGACAGAAGTGCTTACTTGCCTTTGACAGCACCCTTGCCATAACCGGTACGCCGCCGAGCTTAATATTCCCCTCTCCAAACATCAGTCTCTTTACGCTCTTTACTCTGATCCATTTTCCAACCTGCGCTTTGTTTCTGGCCTGTGTAATTCTCCAGGTGCTGATACCCTGCGCCCGGTTCTTGGATCTCTGCGGCTTGCCATTTCTGCTCAAATATGTATACACGGTTGATTCTGTCTTTCCGATTTTGTCAGCAATATCAGCCACCGACTTTCCTTCCATGTACAGCTGCAACACAAGTTTCTCTGTGCTATTTTTTCTCTCTTTCATCCTGTACGCCCTCTTTTATATCTTTCCCGGCCTGCAATCCAATTACAAAAACAATTCCAACCATCAATACCGCAATCATGATCGGCCAGCAAACACACGCTATGTAGTCTATTGCCGTTACTTTCTTGTTTTCCCCCGCAATTCCGTGAAGGTATCCGAAAAAAAATACTGCAGTGAGACAGTACAGCACCAATACTACGATTACCCATGTTTTATCCACTCTCACCACCTCACCCTCTGACCGCACACATGACAATAACGATCTTCTCCCGGTATCACCCAGGCGTTGCATGACCGGCAATACATGACCGGCTTCAATTTTCTCAACGTTTCCGGAAGCTCGGTGCTTCTTGGCTCTTTCGGCATGCTTTTCTCCATACATGCACATGCGATCTTGAGCGCTGTGCGCTCTTTCTTGTCTGCCTGAGCGGCCATCTTTTTTACTATACGATGCGCATCTTTTAATTTCATGGATTCTCCTTCTGCGCTTCTCTCTGGTGGCGCTCCTTTTCGATACATCCCTTGCAAATGTGCAATTCTGTTCCTCGCTGCATCTTGATCATAACGTGTTCACCAGATATGACCTTCCCGCAATACTCACACATATACTCTTTCATTTTTCCTTCTTTCTCCCCCGCCGCAAAGTCAGCTGGGGCAGTACCGGCATGTCGTGACACATTCCGCATACAAATACATCTATGTAATGCCTAATGGCGCATTACCTATAAATAATTCCTGCCAAATATTTTCATAAAATCTTCTCTGGTGTGGGTCTTCTCAAATGCCTGCTGCCCGGTCCGGTGCATGATCTCCATGATTTCTTTATTTCCATGGACCCCCTGTTTCTGGTCCCGGTGGCAGCGCGGACAAAGCCATACCTTCAAACCATATTTCTCGGACCACTTTCTATTCGCACCACCGAAAATATGATGCTGTTCTAGATTCTGCAGACTCGGGCAGAGGAAACACTCTTTATCCTTCTGTAAAACGCTTTTTGCCATGTCAGCCCTCCCACGCCACGCTCCTCTACTATTCTCAGCGCCATTGCCATTCCGTCCATACGGAATCTATGGGCTTTCTGATCGGCCATCCCATTCGACCGTTTCATATTCATTTTCACTGTTTTCCCTCCATCTTTATAAATCTTTTCGAATGACCAGCTAAAAGTTCTTGCACCTCCTGCCACTGATCGGCATTCTGCACACGCCGCCCCTTTGCATTGGTCCAACCGCTTTTCTCCCAATTATTGATCCAACCCTGTTTAAATGGCTCTATGATCTTATCCATTTTTGTGTATACATCAATCATACAGGGACGGGTCATACGTTTCAGGCATTCAATCAGGGCCTGCAGCGTGTTGCTCTTCACACTGCCCTCCCGTTTCCCGAATACCTGGCGCTCATATTCTTTTCCATTTTTATCCTTAAACCGCAGGCAGCCCCAGTACTGTTCCCGGTTCCCATGGATTTCTATTCTCACACTACTTTTCATGTTGCACCTCGCTTGATGCTGTGATATACTTACATCAGTCTTGATAAATAAGAAGACACACCTCTTAAATCCGATGTTCTGGTCGCTATGAACATCGGATTTTTTTATGGAGTAACGGGATCCCGTGCTTCTCTTCGTATGTTCTGATTTTCTGACAGTCGCACTTCTCTCCCGGATCCAGAATTGCTCCGCAGTGCTCACACACTGTGTAGTATCTTCTTTTCTTTGTCATTCTCTCACTTCCTCCAGTATGCTATAAACAAATACCCATAACAGCATCGACAACAAGGTTTCCATTTTTAAATCTAAATACCCTCTCCAACAAAAGCCCAGGCACACGATAAACAGCCAGAAGCCAAAGGTTACAGCCGTAGCTATCAGCCGGTTACTCAGCCTTTTCTTGCCCACCTTAAGCGCAAGCGACACTTCGGGCATATGTACTCCGCCTTGTACTCGCACAAGGTAGAGACGTTCCACTTTAAGCCGCACATTTTGCACTTTATCCACTCTCCTTTCATCATACGATCATCCTACGGATTTTTACCCGTTTCTCCGGTTTTGGTTCCGGTTTCTCTTCCACTCCTGAAAAGTATTCAATCAGTTTATCCAGGTTAACCAGATATTTATTTCCACAGACAACATGAGGGATCTTATTTTCCAGGACCATAGTTCTGATGTAGGTCTTGGTCACCTTCGTGTCCGGATCCTGCTGTTTAAACAGCTCAGCGCATTGATCAATCGTTCTCATTCTCGGTACCAAGTTTTCTCACCCTCTCTTCCATAGCCAACTCATACTCTCTATCCTTGATTGATTTATTCATCTGATCAGCTTCGTAGTCTTCCAGCAGTCCCAAATACTGCAGCACATCAATCTGGCCGCGATACTCATTGCATACGCTCAGGCAACTGCAGCGCGGAATGTTTTTGTTCAGCAGCTTAATCAAAACCTCCGCTCTCTCTCTTTCCACCAGAACCATCTCAATACCATTTCTTTTCATTATGATTCTCCTTTCTTCATGCTTCCTGCTGCCACGCCCTGCGCAAAATAGTAAGACGCCATTACCACGTCACCACGTTGTTCCTCTGGCAGACTTGTCAGGTATCTCATCAGTTTCTCTGCATCCTTCACTCGGATGTCTTTTCCTACGGTTCTGTTCTCCATAAGCCCTCTCCTTTCTCATTGAATACGCTGTTTTTGTTGGTATATTGCAATTATATGTTGGTTAATGGCTTTTGTCAATATGTTTCTTGTTATTTGCCAACATTTTTGTTGACATGCAACATTTTGATGCTTATAATAAAGGCTGAAAGGAAGGAGGTGACGACCATGCACGAACGATTAAAATCACTAAGGAAGCAGCTACGTCTTACCCAGCAGGAATTTGCAGATAAACTCGGTATTTCTCGTGGCAATATTGCAGCATACGAAGTTGCAAAAAACGCTCCTAGTGATGCAGTCATTTTACTGATTTGCAGATATTTTAATGTAAGCGAAGAATGGCTTCGAAATGGTGTTGGGGATATGTTCGTTCCTGAACCCGGAACGGAGTTAGATGCACTAAAAGAACGATACAGCCTTTCGCAGGCAGAATGTTCTCTGATTGACTTTTTCGTGAATATGAATGAAAAAGATCGGAATACGGTATTAGACTTTGTTGTACACGCTGCGGATGCCATCCGCGAAAATGATCTATTCTTCGGTGTTCCGGAAAACCCGGAAGAACTGGAGACAAAATATCCACCAGTAAGAACCATAAAAAAAGACGTCGGATAATATATGCACCCCGCCGTCGATCAGTTTAAGAGTAAATAGATTTGAGTATGTCCTCGAAAATTGAGATTTATGTATAGTGTTCTGACAGATCTATAATACAAAGCATAGATTCTGTTTGATCCATAGTAGATGTACTCCTTTCTCATTGGCCTCTTCGGCTGGGTGCTATGTTATTATAACGTATTATTCAATCAATTTTTTGTGGTAATTATTGGTAACACCGCATGAGAGGTGCACTCTATACTATGAAGAGAAATAATAAATACTCGTTTGCTGTTTTTATTTTCATTTTCATGCAGGTTATCGGTTTTTTCTGTCAAAAATATTATTTTTTAGAACAAGAATCCGAAATATCATCCAGCTCCTATTCTAACGGTTATGATGATGCCCTTAAAAAGTCCGGTCTCAATGCCTTAATTGAAGACGCAGAACGGCGCGGATATAATAATGCCCGATTATCCATTGAAAATTCAGGATATGATGCTGGATATCAAGACGGATATGATGCTGGGCATGATGATTTTGTTCTCGAATTAGGTGAAAACGATGGTTATGATTTAGGTTATGACAATGGCTATTCCGATGGCTACGATGATGGTCGAGAAAATGTAAGCGCAATGAATTGGATCAGTAGAATTATTGATCTGCTAATCGCAGTATTGCTTCCGGGTATAATATGTGTTGGAATACTGTATATTATCTGCGAATGCATTATTGAATTTGTTTTAGGTAGATGCTTACTTATACATAAAAGTAAGTCACCAACCTCCGATAGTGAAGCACTGGGATCCATTAATAAAAAAATTCCTTTGTGGGGCTATTGCTGTATTATTTTAATCATTATTATCCTTTTGTTTCCACTTTATGACCAATTTAACAATTACCGGCATTCAGAAACAGCAGACTCGCAACAAGAATTATACCGTACATCAGATTCCGTTTACGCTTGGGTTTCCTCCAACGGGAAGCATTATCACTCTGTATCAACATGCTCTGGAATGAAATCCCCCATTAAAATCAGCATCGAAGAAGCTAAGCGCAAAGGTTATACAGCTTGTCAAAAATGTTATTAAATTCGAAAACAAAAGCCGCCCGATGTTGGCGCACCGAACGGCTTTTTACATAGATAATCTCTTACCGGGTGTACCCAGGAAAGATATAATACCTACGAGCAATAGAATTATATCATTCCTGGTGCACCTGTGCAAGAGGTGTATTTTTTGTACCCATTTTTAAGGAGGGATGATTATGGCATCCATAGAGAAACGTGGAAACACTTATAAGATCACGGTGTCCTGCGGTTATGACTCATACGGCAAGAAGATCCGGGAAACCGATACTTTTGTTCCTGATCCGAAGTGGTCCGAAGACCGCGCCCAGAAAGAAGCCGAAAAATATGCCGTACGATTTGAGGACCGGATCCGGGCCGGAGGCAGCACATCCGGAGATAAAACAACCTTCGAAAAGTTCTCCCGGATATTTCTGGCAGACATGAAAGAATCTAAGGATCTGGCAGAGTCCACGCTTGCTGATTACGAGCAGCGTCTCAGAGATCGCATTATCCCGGCTATAGGGCAGATGAAGCTGACGCAGATTACCAATCATGTTGTCAAGGAATTTTTGAAGGAACTTCGAAAAGATAATTCCCGGCTGGATGGTAAAAAAGGTGCTTTGTCTGAAGGTACTGTGACCAAATACCGCGCAGCCATCAGCACGATTTTGTCCTACGCGGTCGAGGAAGGCTATCTTTCTATCAACCCACTGATCTATGCCGGGAAGCAGCGTGGCCGCGGCAGGGTCAAGCGGGAATACAAAACCAAGCAGCTCACGATTGATCAGGCGAAACGTTTTTTGTGGATTCTGGATCATCCTGTTACTATCCGGCGTAAGGCGCATTCAGTGAAACGCGCAGGAAAAACAGTGCAGATCAAAGAATATGATCAGCTGTGGTCCCTGGATTTGAAATGGCAGCTGTTTTTCTACATCGCGCTTTTCACTGGCGCCAGGCGTGGAGAAATTGTTTCGCTTCTGTGGAGTGATATTGATTTTTCGAAGAATACGATTCACTTTTCCAAATCCACGGCCGTTGTAAAAGGGGAGATCATACACAAAGAAACCAAAACCTACGCAACCAGACAGTGTTCTGTTCCGGACATTGTAATCAGTGCTGCCAAAAGGCTGATGAATGAACAGAAACAGATCTGCCTTCAGCTTGGTGACTACTGGAAAGGTTCCCGCGGCAAGCAGTTCCGGGATAATTTTGTTTTCATCCGCGACGATGGCGCTCAGATGCATGTGGACAGTCCGCGGACGGAGTTTAAGCGAGTGATCCGAATTTACAACAGCAATGTCGCAAAGGACGAAACCGAAATGATACCAGATAACTTAACGCTGCATGATCTCCGGCACACCACCGCTTCCATCTTGATCAACAAAAAACTGGACCCAAGGTCTGTATCCGGTGTCCTGGGACACGCCAATACCAGCACAACATTAAACATCTACGCATATTTCTTTCACCAGAGCAGCACAGAAGCTGCGGATATCATGAGTAGTGCTCTCTTGTCTGAGCCTGTGGCAAACCACGCATAATAGTAATTTTGGGGACTACTTTTTCGATAGTCCCCAAATAGTCCCCAAACACCATATTTTTATAGTTTTTCAGTTCTTAAAACATAACCCACAAAACGCCGAAAACCCTTGATTTCTCAAGGGTTTTCTTCATAAGCTCCTGGCCGGACTCGAACCGGCGACCCACGCATTACGAATGCGTTGCGCTACCAACTGCGCTACAGAAGCGTCCTAACAAAAATGCTTTGGACAAAAATCCAAAGCATATGACCTCATCGGGAATCGAACCCGAGTTTACGCCGTGAGAGGGCGTCGTCTTAACCGCTTGACCATGAGGCCATTCCTTCAGGTAAAACCTGAAGTGAGTCGAGGCGACAAGATTCGAACTTGCGACCTCTGCGTCCCGAACGCAGCGCTCTACCAAACTGAGCCACGCCTCGCTACGTTCAGTAGTATAATATAAATTGTGTTAATTGTCAACAACAATTTGAATCTTTTTTTATTTTATGATTTAAATTTATAATTCCTGGTCCAGCATCGCTTCAAACTCATCCTGCGACATTGGCTTTGCGTAATAAAAGCCCTGAAAATAATCGCAGCCGTTCTTTTTCAAAAACTCCGTCTGCTCCTTCGTTTCCACACCTTCTGCGATCACCTTCATATCGAGACTATGCGCCAGGTCGATCAGCGCAATGAGGATGTTGTCCGTTTTCTTGCTGGTGCCAACTTTCTGTACAAATCCCATATCCAGCTTAATGATATCGAATTCATAGTCGCGCACGGTGCTGAATGAAGAAATTCCGCTTCCAAAATCGTCGATCAGGATCTTCGCTCCCTTTTTCTGCAACCCGGTCAAAAATTTACTTCCGCTTTCGGTAATATCTGCATAAGCAGACTCTGTGAGTTCATAATGGAACATACTGACCGGAATTTTCTTGTCATTTACATTTTCCCAGATGCGTCCCATGATGTCTTTGTCCATCAGGTCCATACGGGAAAGGTTTACCGCAACCGGAAGGACCTTTTTTCCCTCCTGTTTTCGTTTCCGGATCATTTCCCTTACCGTTCTGTTTACAAATGTATCCAGCTTGGTAATATGGCCGCTGTTTTCCAGCACTGGGATGAACCGCCCCGGAAGGACCGGATTTTTCTTATCCGGGATCCAACGGACCAGAGCCTCCGCAGAAACGATTTCTTCGGTTTTCGCATCATAGACCGGCTGATAATAGACACAGAACTCATTCTTTTCAATGGCCTGTTCCAGATTGATCATCACACGGCTATTATCATCGTATTCCATTTTCATGCTTTCATCGTAAATGGCATACGGCTGCACATACTGGTTAGAAATATAATTCTTTGCCAGCTTTGCCCGGTCGCACATATCCGATACGCTTAACGTACACTGTTTCGGGACATAATAAATGCCGCAACGCCCATGGAGTTCAATGTCTGTCTTTCCGTCATGATAAGAATAATGCAAAAGCTGGTTCATCTGATCTAACTTTAAGTTAGCGGTATCCACGAACGCCACAAAACGGTCTGCCTCCATACGAGCCGTTACGAGTGGTTTCAGGAAGCTTTTTTCCAGAGCATCCACGATTTTCTTTAAAATACGGTCTCCCTTCTCGTAACCAAACAGATCATTAATGGCTTTAAAGCGCTGGATATTAAAAAACAAAATTGCATACTGGGCATCGGACTGTTTTCGCAGGATTTCACCCACCTGCCGGAGAAATCCTGCACGGTTTGGAAGTCCTGTAAGCGGATCTGTTTCCAGTTCTTTTGTCATATCGTCCGCAACCAGCAACAGCATATTTTCAGATTTGTCAAACCAGTAATAAGTATAACGTTCCGTCAGCTTATCAGTTGTCTGCACGGCAAACGAATGCATTCCCTTCTCTTCCATTGTTTTTCTTAAAAATGTAAGATTGGTTTTGGAAAGGAAACGTTCCCTGTCATTTGGATGAATATGATGCCCGCAAACCAGCTCTGCTGCTTTTTTATATGGGATATTTTTACGTTTCTTTATGTCGATGTCTTCCAAATGGCAACTGCGGAAATTTATGATTTCCCGGTCCAGGCTGAGCAGGCTGAGCAGCTTATAATCTTTCTGGTAAAGCACTTCGTTGGTAACATTATCCAGATATTCCTGTGTGATATCTTCGATAAACATTTGGGCTTCCACATGGCCGGTGACCGTGTTTTCAAATAGATAAATAGTCACCTTATCTACCAGCATCATATCTCTATTTACAAGATGACACCGGTATACCAGAAACCGTTTTCCATGTTTATATTCACGTAAAAGTGAGGAAACACTGAATTCTTTTTTCATGGTTTCCAATACTTTCGGCGTGGATGCATATACAAAAACATGACGTTCCATCCATGCTTCCATGGTTTCTTTCGTGTCATTTTCCTGTCGTCTTCCCTGGCGCATAACTGCAAGAATGATTCCATCTGTTATGTCAATGTGCAGTGCTTTTCTTAATCGCTCTGTTTGTTCTGTCTGTAAAACCACAATCACACCTCATTCAAATAAATACTCGTAATGATTTTCGTATCGTCAGCGTTATCGGCACTGCTTTTTATGCTTCAAGCAGCTTCATGACCATCTCACGGTCAAATGTCACTTCTGCAACATGATTCACTTCGATCTGGTATAATGCATTTGCCGCAATATGCTCTGCTGCCTGCTCCAGATCACGGATCCCGCTGGTCCCAGCAAAGAATTCTACCACCGCATCCAGGCCATCCGATGCCACATTGCACTCTCCGTCTTTTAATCCCATACGTTTTAATACCTTCGGCAGTGCAAATCTGGAAAAGATGATTTTCTTTTCCTCTGCCGTATAATCCGGGATATCGATCACCGCAAAACGTGACATGAGCGGCGCGCTGATCTGGGATTTATCGTTGGCTGTTGCAATCGGATAAACACCGACGGTTGGAATCATACATTCCATGTAGTTGTCAGTAAAACCAAGATTATCGAGCAGTGTCAGCAGTACATCGGCCGGATTTCCGTTTCCTTTTCCGGAAGCTGCCTTATCCAGCTCATTGATGATAAATACCAGGTTGGACTCCCCTGCCATGGAAAAGGCATCCATGATAATGCCCGGCTTTGCGTTCGCGTAGATACGGGAGCTGCCGGTCAGCTGCTCCGGATCGTTGATGGAGCTCATATCCAGGGTGGTCCATGGAAGCTTTAAGATACGGGCTACTGCGTAGGCAATCTGGGACTTTCCGGTTCCGGCAGGTCCTACTAATAAAAGTCCATAGGCAGGAAGAGTGTGCGTACGGTTGATCTGGATAATGGTCTCAATGATACGCTGTTTTACGCGTTCCATTCCGTACAATTCTTCATCCAGGATCCGGCGTGCTTCCTTCGGATCGATCGATTCAAAGTAATTGCTCTTCCACTGGACATTCATCATAATAGAAAGTGCGCGCTGCGCATGGCGGCGTTCCTCCGGGGATACCTCATGGGAACGCGCTACTGCCAGGTTTCTCCGCGCCCAGAGACGGATGTTGTCTGGAAGGGTTCTTCCAGCACAATTCATGAAATCCGTGATACTCTGAATGCTGGTCAGTTTCATGTCGTCGCCAGCTTCTTCCAGGCTTTCATCGACTACGTTCTCGCCCGGCGCATTGCTCGCAAACAGCCGCTCGATCATAAACTGTAAAAAGCCGTCTTCTGCCGAAAGCTTGGTGCCGCCGCCAAACGCCGTCTCCCGGATTTTGTAAACAGCATACCCTTCCGGACGGTTTTCGCCTGACAGACGGACGCTGATATGATTTTCCCCAAGCCATTTTAACAAGCTGACAAAGCGGGCATCAATTTTTAAAATATCAGCGCTTACCGTGCCATCCTTCTCCTGAAATTCGAAGGTGGTACGTTTTACCGGATTCGTAAACATTCCGCAGGAATGATGCTGCCATTTCCGTTTTTTGTTATCGAGGACAAGGATCGGTTTTTCCGGAGATGCCTCCAGCTCACTCGACTGAAATGTGGTATACGTGCACTCGCCCGGATTCTTTGCGTCCGGAGCATCGCTGAAATCAAATACTGGCATACGGTTTTCCCCTTTTATCTCAAGTATCGTCTAATATCATATGATCTGATGTCAATCACAATATTCTGAATCACCATATTCTGAATCACCATATTCAATGTAACATATTTCTTTTCTGTCAACAAGTCTTTCGATTATTATAAAGAAACATAACTACAGCCATCACACAGATCGTCAGATAGCCGATCACACTCAAGAAATCCGGCATCTGGCTGAACAAAAGAAATCCTAACAGGGCAGAAAAGATGATCTGTGAATAATCGTACACCGAAATCTCGCGCGCCGGAGCATTGCAGTAAGCCGCAGTAATGCTGAACTGACCACCGGATGCCGCAAGTCCTGCAAGCAGAAGAAATCCAAGCTGGGACGCACTCATCGGATGGTAATGCAAAAGCAGGTACGGCAAAGAAACCAGGCAGGAAAAACCGGAAAAGAAAAAGACGATAAAAGGTCCTTTTTCTCCCCGCTCTCCCAAAAGCCGTACAAAGGTATACGCAACACCTGCAAACAGACCGCCGCAAAGTCCGATCAGTGACGGTACCAGTGCCATGTTGGCAAAGGTCGGTTTTAAAATGAACAAGCTTCCGATAAAAGCACCGACTACGCAAAATGCCTGTGTTGGCTTTACTTTTTCGCCAAGGATCAGAAAGCTGAATACAATGGCGAAAAACGGCGACATCTTATTTAACATGGAAGCATCTGCCAAAACTAGGTGGTCGACCGCATAAAAGTTGCAGAAAATTCCCAGCGTTCCAAACGTAGAACGCAGGATCAGATACCCGAGATTTTTCTTTGCATCAGTCAGCCAGATCTTATTTTTGATCAGAAGGATCACGGCAAAGAAAAATGCGATCAGATTTCGGAAAAAACTCTTCTGCACAGACGGGATATCTCCGGCGAGACGTACAAACACACTCATCAGGGCAAAGCAGAATGAGGACAATACAATATAAAGGATTGCTTTATGTTTCCGGTTCATGCTCAAGCCTCCTCAAAACCAAAATCCGCATAATCTTCCGGCAGGAAACGGTGATAAATGATGTGGCAGCCTTCATCCTTAAAGCAATAATAATAAGAATCTTTTGCGCCTTCTGCGAACCGGATTAAAAGATCAAATTCATCACCCTTTACCGGCTTCACAATAACCGGCCATGGCTGTTTTTCAAACAATGCTTTGATTTCTTCCATGGTACAGTCATGGCGTCCGACCAGTTCGACCAGCTCTTTGATAAATTCGTTTGGAAGCGTGTTTTCCTTCACATATACAACGCCTTCCTCCGGAATCAGGAAGCAAAAGCGTTCCTTCTTTGCAGAAACCGTGATCTTTCCCAGGTGTGGTTCTGCCTCCCTGCAAAAGTCAGAAAGCAGCGTGAGCATTTCCTGCTCCCCGCATGATTTTCCAGTCAGGTGCATAAGGGAGCTCAGCGGATAGTACAGACGGATACACTCCTTCCGGTAACCAAGCTTGGCCTGTTCCTCTTTGACCAGATCGATGATATTTTGTTCCAGTTTTTCAAATTGCATTTGTTGTTAGTCTCCTTATTACATTCCATTTTCCTTGCTGTAGTCTTCATTTTCCATATACAGCAAAAATAGGGATGCCGGCCTTTTTTGCCTGAACATCCCTCATTTTTTGATCACTTTTTTAAACTTCGGTCATCTGAAAGCCCTTTGCGGCCAGACATTTTTCTACGAACTCACAATCGTCTGTGTGAAGAACCATGACCGGCTTTCCAGACTGACGGTTGAAAGACAGGTACTGGTAATTGACATTGATATTGCTCTCTAAGAATGCTGCCAGAACCCGGTTTAAGCTTCCCACCTCATCCTCTACTTCGATGCCGAGTACATTGGTGAGACGGCATAAGTAACCGGCCTCAGTCAGGATTTTCTGTGCCTTTTCCGGATCAGTAACCACCATGCGGATGATTCCGTATTCCGCACTGTCATTTGTGACAGAACCAAGAATATTGATGTCGGCCTCCGTCAAAATGCCAGTCACTACCTTAAGTGCCCCCTTTTTATTTTCTGCGTATACAGATACCTGCTTTAACATGCTCTATTTCCTCACTTTCCATTTTCCAACGATTTATCTATTTACATACAGATTTTTAGTTTTCTTCTTTTATTTTAAACGAAAAATAAGATTCGTCAACATGTTATTCTTTTAGAGTGCAAAAGTTTTCAGTATTTTATCGGTGCTTTTTATCTATGCTTCCAATGCACGGATCAGATTCACCATCTCGATGGCACCGGTCGCGCACTCATACCCTTTATTTCCTGCCTTACTGCCTGCACGCTCGATTGCCTGCTCAATGTTATCGGTGGTCAACACACCAAACATCACCGGAATGTCACTGTTTAAAGAGACATTTGCAATCCCCTTGGAGACTTCACTGCATACATAATCATAGTGGCTTGTGCTTCCACGGATCACGGCACCCACACAGATTACCGCATCATACTTTTTACTTTTCGCCATCTTCGACGCGATCAGGGGGATTTCAAAGGCACCTGGCACCCACGCGATATCGATATCTTCCTCTTTGACATCGTGGCGTTTTAAACCATCCAGTGCCCCGCCAACCAGCTTTGACGTAATAAATTCATTAAATCTTGCTGCCACAATTCCTACACGGATTCCTTTTGCTACTACATTTCCTTCCAGTACTCTCATATGTTTGTCCTCTTTCTTCATAATATATTATAAAATGATATTGCAACAGATTTTTTACCCTCTAATACCGCAGCAGATGCCCCATACGCTGCTGCTTGGTCCGCAGGTAAAACAGATCGTATTTCGTCGCGCTCATCTGGATCGGCACACGCTCTTTGATGGTCATGCCAAACTCCGAAAGCTGGTATACTTTATCCGGATTGTTGGTGAGCAGGCGCATGCTCTTTACTCCAAGATCCCGCAGGATCTGTGCACCGATGTAATATTCCCGCTCATCCCCGGCAAAACCAAGTGCCAGATTAGCCTCCAGGGTATCCATGCCCTTTTCCTGCAGTTCATAGGCCTTCAGCTTGTTGATCAGACCGATGCCGCGTCCTTCCTGCCGCATGTAAAGGAGAATACCACGTCCTTCTTTTTCAATCTGGGTCATGGCTGCCGCAAACTGCTGGCCACAGTCACAGCGCAGGGAACCAAACGTATCGCCGGTCAGACATTCCGAATGAATCCGGCAAAGGACATCTTCCCCATCTCCAATCTCACCTTTTACCAGTGCGACATGATGTTCGCCATTTAATCGGTTTACATAGCCGTAAGCCACAAATTCTCCGTATTTGGTCGGCATTTTCGTCACAGTCACCCGGTCAATCAGTTGATCCTGGGATTTCCGGTAATTTTTCAGGTCCTGGATCGTGATGAATTTTAAGTCCCATGTTTTTGCCAGTTCCTGCAGTTCGCTGGTGCGCATCATGGTTCCGTCCTCTCGCATGATCTCACAGCAAAGCCCGCATTCCTTTAATCCGGCCAGGCGGCACAGATCCACGGTAGCTTCCGTGTGTCCTTCCCGTTCCAGAACACCATTCTTTTTTGCCAGCAGCGGGAACATGTGTCCCGGTCTGCGAAAGTCCTCCGGCTTTGCATCCTCTGCCACACAGCGCATGGCCGTGACGGAGCGCTCCGCTGCGGAAATTCCGGTCGTCGTATCGACACAATCAATCGAAACCGTAAACGCTGTCTCATGGTTGTCTGTATTATTGGTCACCATCTGAGGAATCTGCAGTTTCTTTACATATTCCTCGGACATCGGCATGCAGATCAGTCCTTTTCCATGGGTTGCCATGAAATTGATATTTTCCGTCGTGGCAAACTCTGCCGCACAGATGAAATCTCCCTCATTTTCCCGGTCCGGATCATCGGTCACCAGAATGATATGTCCTTTGCGAAGTTCTTCTAACGCTTCTTCTACGGTATTGTATTGAAATGCCATAATTTTTCCCTCCTGCCTTGCGTTTTATTAAAATCCATATTGGGTCAGAAATTCTTTTGTAATTTTGCTTTCTGTCTGTTTTTGTCTGGAATCTGGTTGTTCTGGACATTTGCACTCTGTCATTCCCCCACCCAGCAGCCGCTCCACGTATTTCCCGATGATATCATTCTCCAGGTTCACTTTATCTCCTTCTTTCCGCTCTCCCAAAGTTGTCACGGCATTGGTGTGCGGTATCGTGGAAACGGAAAAAGATTTCTCCGTCACCGATGCCACAGTCAGGCTGATCCCATCGATCGTAACGGATCCCTTTTCCACAATATAGCGAAGAATTGCCGGGCTGGCTTCCACAGTATACCAAATTGCATTATCATCCCGCGAAATCTTCCGGATCGTTCCGGTTCCATCCACATGGCCACTTACGATATGACCGCCAAACCGCCCTCCTGCTGCCATTGCCCGCTCCAGGTTCACGTGCATGCCCGGTTTTGCACCTTTTAAGGAAGAACGGTTTAATGTTTCATGCATTACGTCTGCCGTAAACCCGGAAGTGTCCAGATTCGTTACCGTCAGGCAAATCCCATTGACTGCAATGCTGTCGCCCACTTTGGTACCGGCAAGCACCTGTTTTGCCTGAATGGTCAGCGCCGCCGAATGTGCACCCCAGGTAATCCGTTTTAACATTCCAATCTCTTCAACGATCCCCGTAAACATCCTGCACCTCGCTTTCCACTAGGAAATCCTCGCCCAGCTTTCGGATTTCTCTGACCTTCAGCCGGACCGCTTCCGAAGGATCTGCCACACCAGGCCCCTCCACCGGCGTTTTGGCTTTTGCACCGCCAAACAGCTTCGGTGCAAGATAAGCATGTACTTCTTTGACAATCCCGCTTTTTAACGCGGACCAGTTTAAGGTACCGCCTCCCTCCAGCAAAATACTGTCGATCTGTTTTTCGCCAAGCAGCTTCATCAGGTCCTTGAGATTCACATGCCCCTCTTCCTCTGAAACCGGCAAAATCTGGCAGCCCGCCTGTTCATAGGGAAGATATCGTTTTTTGTCCGTCTCGCAGACAGCCAGAATTGTAGGAATTTCCCTCGCGGTCTTTACGATTCTGGATTCCATCGGAGTTTTTAAGTGTGTATCACAGATGATCCGGACCGGATTTCTTCCTCCCGGCATGCGGCAGTTCAGCAATGGATCATCTGCCAGTACGGTATTGACACCCACCATGATGCCACGATAACGGCTGCGCTCCCGCTGCACCCAGGCCCTTGCCTCCTCACCGGTAACCCATTTGGATACCCCGGTGTATGCCGCAATTTTCCCATCCATGGTCATGGCATATTTCAAAACCACATAGGGAGTTTTTCTGCGGATGTAATGGAAAAATACCGGATTTAGAGCATCGCATTCCTCTTTCAGCACATGGGTTTCTACCAGAATGCCGCGTTCCCGCAAATACTGGATTCCCTTTCCGGCAACCAGTGGATTCGGATCATCCGATCCCACAAAAACCCGCTTGATCCCCGCCTGCACAATTGCCTCTACGCAGGGAGGCTGTTTTCCATAGTGGCAGCATGGCTCTAACGTGACATAGAGGTCTGCCCCCTCCGTCGGCTCCATACAGGCACGGAGCGCATTGCGCTCTGCATGAAGTTCCCCATACCGCGCATGGTATCCTTCCCCGATGATTCTCCCGTCTTTTACCACCACGGCACCTACCATCGGATTCGGACTGGTCCAGCCTTCGCCTTTTTTCGCCAGTTCCACTGCCCGGCGCATATAATCCTGTTTTGTCAAAGACTCCTTCCTCCATTTCCTGTTCGCATAAGTATCAAGCAGAAGGATGGTTAACGTCAGATGCACCACAGATACTTCTGAGTTATGCAATACAGAAAAAAGCAGATCCAAAGAATCAATATTCTTCAGAATTTGCTTTTCTTTTTGTACTGTTTTTCCGTTATTTTTGAATTTTCCGTATCCTGTAGACCATTTTCCAAATCATGAAAAAGAACTTTCTTTGTTCCTGCTCACGAAATCACGAAAAATGCGATCTGCATGTTCCATTTGTTTCATAAAACACAATTCCTATGAAATAAAAGAAGCTCTGGAATTTTCATTCCAGAGCGGTTATCACAAATACGGTATTTTCAAAAATATAAGAAATACACGATCATTCTTCTTTCATCCAGACTATACTGTCGGCTTCGGAATTGCACCGAATCATGCCTTGCGGCTCGTGGGCTTTACCACCGGTGGGGACTCGCACCCCGCCCTGAAGACTTTATGCTTTTTACAAGGGGTATTATGGCACATTTCTATAGGAAAGTCAAGATATGGTTTAAAATTGGTGTAATCCTGTGTGAATCCAGATTCATGAAACTATAACAGGTCCAAAAGCACATCATACAACGGAACATTATTTTTTACAATCAGCATCAGTTTTTCTTTTGCACCGTTCAGCTGATGAAACAGCTTCCGCACAGTATGATTTTCAGAACGCAAATATTGATTTTTATCATAGAAATACTGCTCATCCAGCATCACCGCCAGACAATCCGGTGTTTTTCCTGTTACCATATGTTCTGACAAAAGCTGATATCCCTGTTCTTTTGCATCCTGAATCAAATTTTCTGCTTCCTGGTTATCGTTGGCATAAAACACAATAACATTTGGAAAATGTCTGGTAACTTTCCGTTCTGGAAGATGCATCATATTTTGAATAAAAGTTGAAAGTTCCGCATTGGTCCGTATCCGGTTTGTCAGGCGAAACATCCAAACCTCAGCAAGATTTTCCAACTCCTGTTTTATGCTTTGATCCGCTTCTTCCGGTGAAACCGGGCTCTCATCGTCACTGGAAAAAACAACCGGACGTCTTCCAGCCAGGTTTACAATCCTATGTAATACATCCTGACTCAGTAAATGTGCTTCATCAACCAGAACGGCACTGTACTCATCTAATTTTGTTTCTTCTGTAATTTGCGAATCCGAAATCCAGATAATACGCAGCAGGCGTTCATGAAGTTTTTTCCATTCCTGCCCGGAAGTTCCACAGTGAATCATGCATACCTTTTGCCGGGCAGAAAGTTTCATGGCAATGTCATACAAAAGCAAGGTTTTTCCTGTTCCGGGAAGCCCCAAAAACCAGTAATACCCACTTCGTTCTGTCCTGATTCTTCTTAGAATCTGCCGTTCGATATCTTTCTGCTGCGCTGTCAGAAAATATTCCTTTCTCAGGAAACGTTCCGGCTGTGTCAGCGGCGAGATCAGATACCATTCCGCCTGGAACAATGTTTCCAGATTTCCAGTGTAATCTGGGCTTTTCTCCTGCAATTCCTCGCACAACTGTTTCCAGTCTGTGTCGGCAATGTGGTCATGATTCGTCAGACGCACCAACCGGTTCTGACTACTGATGTAAGTGTAAGACTTGATCGGTTTTCCAAGTACAGACAAATAATAGCAGTTCTGTATCAGCTGCCTGCGTATGGCATCTTCGGAAACCGCACCGCTTTTCAGTTCAATGTTTACGATCTGGTTTTCTTTCACCTGGAGCAGGTCAAATTCCTTTCCAAGCCGTGGAATCTGAAAGGAGTAGAAAAAGCGCAGACGGTATACATGCTCCATATGAGCTTCCAGCTGATCTACCAGGGCTTTCATGCTATTCAGTTCCCATGTACGAAACTTCAGTGGCTTTTCTCGTTCAGATAAATGATACTCCAGTTTGGTAAGATTGGTCAGCTTCTGTTCTCTTGTCAGTGCATAAATTGATATTGACTTCATTGTTTCCTTACTCTCTCCGCTATATTCTTCCAGTTTTGATTCATCTGCGCTTTGCCTCTGGCTTTACTGCCCCAATAGCCAGAATGCCTTTCATAGCTTCATCATACCACACAAACAAATCCCGAACAATCTGCCATTCTAATTTGATCTGATTCTTTTTTCTCCATTTTCCTTTTCTCCTCCGCTATTCAGTGCTATAATGAAACGGCAAAGCAGTCACGTGACTTCGTCACGGAATCGACTGCACAAACGGAGGTTAACCCACATGAATTTACAACAATCAATCCTAGAAAACCTTGATATAAATTACTCTTATCAGCTGGCGAAGCGCATGGAACAGTTCCGCTCCAACCCGGTGCTTGGTTACCGGCCGGCCGGTTCCAAGGCAGAATTCGAGACCGGCGAGATGCTGAAACAGGAAATGGTAGCCATCGGCCTTTCCAACGTCACAAAAGATGCCGTAAAGGTAGACGGCTGGGAATTTAAAAAGGCGCTGCTTTCTTACACCGATGAAAACGGAACACGTCATGAGATTCAGCTCGGTGCTTACCAGACCACCTTTGTGACCGATGGCCCGAAGGACTTTTCCCTGATGTATCTTGGAAAAGGAACTGCTGCCGACTACGAAGGCAAAGACGTTACCGGGAAGCTGGTTCTGGTCGACATCAACCAGCGAGACGAATGGTGGATCAATTATCCGGTCTATCAGGCTCATTTAAAAGGTGCTGCTGCGCTGATTGCTGTACAGAGCGGCGGCTATGGCGAGATTGACGATGAGGCGCTGAATGCGCAGGATATCGCCGGACCGGAAAATGCACCTGCGTTTTCTATCTCCAGAAAAGATGCAGACCCGTTAAAGAGTCTGCTCCTTGCAAAAGAAGCTGCTTCTAACACACACATAGATGCGGATGCCCCTGCAGGCGATACCGCGCTTACTTCCGAGATTACCGTAACCCTGGATGCAGACAGCCGCGTAACCCGTGACTGCACTACTTACAATATCGTGGGATCGATTCCGGGAAAGCATGCAGACCGCATGATCCTGTTATCTGCCCACTATGACTCTTACTTCAGTGGTTTCCAGGACGATAACACCGCGGTTGCGCTGATGTTTGGAATCGCGAAAGCACTTTTAAAAAGCGGCATGAAGCCAAACAACACCATTGTGATCTGTGCGATGGCTGCGGAGGAATGGGGGGTTGTAGACTCCAACTTCGACTGGTCGACCGGCGCTTACGAGCAGGTGTTTACCGCGCATCCGGAGTGGGTTGGAAAGGTCATCGCTGATTTAAACTTCGAGCTTCCGGCGCTTGCACACGGCACCCGTGCCCGCATCCGCAGCTGCTACGAATATACACGCTTTTTGGAGGAGTATCTTTCCGAGCTTCCAGACCTGACCCAGGCATACCCGGAGGAGACCCGCATTACTTCCCCGATTGAGACCTGGTCGGATGATTTTTCCATGGCGATTGCCGGAATCCCATCCATGGTCAATGATTTTACCGGCGGCAGCTTTATGGAAACCCATTATCATTCCCAGTTCGACAATGACGCATTTTATGACGAGCAGGTCTACCGGCTTCACCACGAGCTGTTTGCCCTTCTTGTGGCTGCTCTGGACGAGACCTGCGTGATCCCGTTATGCTCTGCCCCAGTTATGAAACGTGCACTGGACGGATATGCTGCATCCAAAGAGGTGCTCCGCCCATTTGTTGCCATGGATCTCATCAGCCCTATGACACTGGCTTCTCTCGTGGAAAAGATTGCAAACCTGGAAGATATGTTACAGCACGCACAGGAGGTTGCAGAAAGCCGCTATGAATCCCGCATGCATACCAACAGCCGTTACCAGGCACTTCTGGCAGAAGGAAAAGCAGAGGAAGCGGAGGCTTTATTTATGGAATCAAGGGAAGCCGAGCAGGAAGCACTGAGACGCTTCAAGTGTGCGCAGGATGAGCTGGTCCGCATTGACTGGTATGGAAATGTGCATTATCCACACGAAATCCTGCTTCAGAATATCCGCCTCATCGGAGGAGCGATCGCAAACTTAAAAGAGCAGAAGCTCTCTTCTGCCCTTCGCAAACTCTACCAGGTCGACAACAATGCTTACGCATTCATGTTTGACCAGGAAGTCTATGACCATTTTACGGATTACGTATTAAACCAGCCGCAGGACCGCCTGAAATGGGGATACAAACGCCTGATGCCGCATGAGAACCTGTATGCTCTGGTGAAGACACTGCTGGCACAAAAAGAGACTGCCCAGGAGGAGCTTCAGCTTTCTGCACAGATCAGTCATCTGGAACGGATCTTCCAGGACCAGTGCCGTCTGCTGATCCAGACGACAGACCGGATCCAGTGCCTGGTGCATGACCAGTTTTTAATCTGACGATACCAGAAGCAAAACAGACGAAATCCGATATACCACAAATTACCAAACAAAAGAAAGGACAGACGGTCTCCCGTCTGAACACATTATGGAAAGCGATAAACTATACCGCGTACAGCGTGAAGACCTGCCGAAACTGGAAAAGCTTTTATATACCTGTTTTAAACATGACCCGCTCTATGAGACCCTGATCCCGGATCCGGAAATCCGGGAACGCCTCATGCCGGAGCTTTTCCACTGCGATATGGACGAATTTTATGAAACCTGTGAGATTTTTTCTGACAGTGCCGATTTAAACGGAATCCTGGTGGTTTCCGACGAAGCGGAGCCTTACAACATCTTTCAGTTTTACTTTGCAGAAGCGCGCGCAACCCTTCAGACCGATACCTACCTGATCAAAGAGGATCCATCGTTAAAAACCTTCCATAACTTTTTAAAGGGTGGCGATTACTTAAACTCCAGCTGGACGGACCAGCTTCATCAGAAGCAGCGGCTTCACATCATCTATCTGGCTGTCGATCCAAATATGCAGCACCACGGCATTGCCGCGCACCTCATGCAGGAAGCCATCGATTATGCCGATGAGCACCGCATGATGATCTCGCTGGAAACACACAACGAGCATAACGTGGAATTCTACAAAAATCTCGGTTTTAAGGTTTATGGGATTATGAAGCAGAATTTCCCATTAAAGCAGTATTGCATGATCCGTGAGATCCAATAAAAGAAAAAGGCATAGACAAAACCCCAGGGAGCATATCATATCACACTGCCCCTGGGGGTTTCATTTTATCATTTCAAAGCCAGTAGTTCTGCACTCATCACACTGGCTGCCTGGTCATTCAGGTATCCACATGCTTCCATGCGGCTGATTACCTTCTGCTGGCGTTTTTCAGCCAGTGCCAGGTTTTTGCTTGGCGCATATCTGGACGGTGCATTTGGCACGCCTGCTAAAAGTGTCGCTTCGTAATCATTCATCTGGGAAGCTGGTTTCCCGAAATATCCTTCACTGGCTTCCCCGATGCTGTAATAGCCATCTCCAAAATAGATGCTGTTTACATAGAGTTCTAAAATCTCATCTTTTGTATACTTCTGTTCCAGTTCAAATGCCAGAAACACTTCTGCCGCTTTGCGGTTCATGGTTTTTTCCTGGGAAAAGTAAAGATTCTTTGCAAGCTGCTGGGTAATGGTACTTCCACCTTCCACGTAACGTCCTGCCTTTAAGTCGTTGACCAAAGCCCGTCCAATAGCGATCGGATCAAGTGCCCCATGCTCATAAAAGCGGTGATCTTCTACCGATATCACAGCCTGGACGTAAGTCTCCGGCAATTCCTCTATGGAAGTAAAATTCTCCTGGCTGCGGATTTTTGCGACCTTTTCCTCCAGACTTACTTCTTCTACTGCATTTTTGTATAAGCCATAGCCCTCTCCGGCTAAGCTAAATCCACATCCTGCAACGATCGTGCAGGCAAATGCAAACATCCATTTCGCAATTTTCATTCTGCTCATCATAAAAAAGCCCCCTCATCTGTGCTGTCTGAATTCTGTCTTGTTTTCTTATGACATCATTCTAGCACAATGAGGGGGTTTAAGACTTTACCGTTCCCTTAGCGATTCTGACACTATTCCTACAATTCTGACGGGAATTGGAAAATTCTGACAAAAATCTTACATCCCGTCAAGAGAATCTTATACTTGTAAACACCAAATGATCACAAACCTGTGGCCACGGATACAACCACCTTCATAACACCTGCCAATACCATGACCCAGATAGGATTCATCTTCCCCTTCTGCAAAAGGATAAGACAGACCACAAAGATTCCGGCCATAACCCAGTTGGTATTTGCAAGTGCGATCTTGGCATTGCTGCCCCAGAACGCATTGACCAGGATCGCGATTCCGGCAGAGCCGATCAGCGCTACCACGGCTGGTCTGAGCGATGTAAGAATTCCCTGCAGCATTGCCATGTTCCGGTATTTTAAATACAGCTTCGCGATCAGCGTCACAATGATGCAGGATGGAAGGATGCAGCCCAGCGTTGCCGCGAGCGCACCCGGCACTCCTGCGACCTTCATTCCTACAAACGTGGCCGAATTGACTGCGATCGGTCCCGGCGTCATCTGTGAGATCGTGATCAGATCAGTAAATTCTGCCATGGAAAGCCATTTGTGCCCAGTCACTACCTGTCCCTGGATCAGAGGCATGGCTGCATAACCGCCTCCAAAGCTGAACATGCCGATCTGAAGAAAGCTGATAAATAACTGAAGATAGATCATCCTGCATTCTCCTTTCGCGAAAGCAACGTCCGTGCCACACCAAGAAGTCCGCATGCGATCACGACAAAAATGACATTGACCTTGAAGATGCAGGATGCAGCAAAGGCACAAACCATGATCAGGATGGAAGCCTTCTGCTTTCCGTGGATAATCCCGGCGCCCATTTCATAAGTAACCGAAGCGATCACTGCACCTACCCCCGACTGCATGCCCTGCAGCATCTGGCTCACAATAAAATTATCGCGGAACGCATTGTAGCAGACCGAGATCAGGGAAATGATCAAAAATGGCGGAATGACCGTGCCAAGGATCGCTGTCGCAGTTCCCACAAGACCAGCTAACTTATAGCCCACCACAATGGCACCATTTACCGCAATGGCGCCCGGGGAAGACTGGGCGATCGCCACCAGGTCCAGCATCTCTTCTTCCTCGATCCAGTGGTATTCATCTACAAACTTTTTCTTTAGCAGCGTTACAATGACATAACCACCGCCAAAGGTAAAGGCACTTAAGTAAAACGTTGAAACAAACAACTTCCAAAGCATCTGTTTTTTCTTTTCCATAATGACGCGCTCCATCAACCGGCAAACTGGCTGTTATAGAGGTTTGCATAGAAGCCATTCTGTGCAAGCAGAGATTCGTGCGTGCCCTGCTCAATGATATGACCGTCCTTCATGACCAGGATCACATCGGCCTCACGGATCGTGGAAAGACGGTGCGCTACAATAAAGCTGGTACGTCCTTTCATCATGGTAGCAAAGGCCTTCTGGATCCGGATCTCGGTACGGGTATCGATGGAGGAGGTCGCCTCATCCAGAATCAGCATCGGCGGCAGGCACAGCATAACACGGGCAATGCACAGAAGCTGTTTCTGACCCTGGGATAAGTTTCCACCGTCTTCAGAAATAACCGTATCGTAGCCCTGTGGCATACGCTTGATAAAGCTGTGGGCATGTGCCTCTTTTGCTGCCTGGATGATCTCTTCCTCAGTCGCATCCGGTTTTCCGTAAGCAATGTTCTCCCGGATGGTTCCTGCCTTTAACCAGGTTTCCTGCAGCACCATACCATAATTGGTGCGTAGGCTCTTTCTGGTGACATGACGGATATCCTCGCCAGACACTTTGATAGAACCACTGACCACATCATAGAAGCGCATCAGCAGGTTAATCATGGTTGTCTTTCCGCAGCCGGTCGGTCCTACGATCGCGATGCGCTGTCCCGGCTTTACATCGAGGTTTAAGTCCTCGATCAGGGAAGTTTCCGGATTGTAGGAAAAATTAACATGCTCCAGCTTCACGCTTCCATCGACATTCCGGAGCGTCACTGCATCTGCATCCTCCGGGGTAAACGGCGGCTCATCGATCAGTTCAAACACACGGGCCGCGCAGGCAAGTGCGTTCTGCAGCTCTGTTACCACACCGGAAATCTCGTTGAACGGCTTGGTGTACTGGTTTGCGTAGCTTAAGAACGCAGAGAGCTGTCCGACAGACAAAAGACCGCGGATCGCTGCAAATGCGCCTGCCACACCAACACTGGCATAAACCATGCTGTTGACAAAACGGGTTGCCGGGTTTGTGATGGAGGAGAAGAAAATCGCCCGGAGGCTGTAACCCTGAAGGCGGCTATTGATCTCCTCAAACCGTTTCTGTGCCTCCTCCTGATATCCAAATGCCTGCACAACCTTTTCGTTTCCAACCATCTCGTCTACCAGGGAGGTCAGTTCTCCTCTGGTTTTTGACTGCAGCTGGAACATAGAGTAGGTTTTCTTCGCAATAAAGCTTGCCACACACAAAGAAAGCGGTGTCACGCAGACAACAACTACCGTGATAAACGGATTTACCAGAAGCATAAAGCCAAGCGTTCCGAGAATCGTCAGAACACCGGTAAAAAGCTGGGTAAAGCCCATCAGAAGTCCCTCTGAAAACTGGTCGATATCTGCGATGATCCGGCTGATGACATCGCCATACTGGTGCGAATCGATGTACTTGAGCGGCAGGACCTCCAGATGATTAAATGCTTTCGTACGGATATCTTTTACGACCCGGTAGGTGATCTGGTTATTGATATGGTTCATCAGCCACTGGGCCAGAGCCGTAACGGCGATCACAACTGCGATTTTTCCAAGGATTGTAAACAATCCTGCGAAATCTACATTGCCGGGGCCCAGGATCAGGTCTACGCCCTCTCCCACCAGGATCGGAGCATACAGCGTGGTTGCTACCGTCACGGCTGCCAATACCAGAGACAGGACTACCAGCCACTTATAGCTGCCAATGTAATCCAGGATCCGTTTTAAGGTTGATTTGTGTTTTCCGATTTCAAGCTTTGCCACCTTACTGCACCTCCTCTTTGGAAAGCTGGGACAGACAGATCTCACGGTATACCTCACAGCTTTCAAACAGTTCTTCGTGCGTACCGATTCCCACTGCTGCTCCATCGTCCAGAACAACGATCTGGTCCGCATGGCGGATCGTAGTCGCACGCTGGGAGACGATAAATACTGTCATGTCCTTTGTGTCCTTCTGGATCGCCATACGAAGCTTTGCGTCGGTTGCAAAATCCAGGGCTGAAGCGCTGTCATCCATAATTAAAATTTCCGGATCACGCACCAAAGCGCGGGCAATGGTCAGACGCTGCTTCTGACCACCGGATAAGTTCTTTCCGGCCTGGTCAATATAAAGATCCAGTCCTTTTTCCTTGCTGTCTACAAACTCGCGGGCCTGGGCGATATCCAGTGCATGGTAGATTTCCTCGTCCGTAGCATCTTTCTTGCCCCATTTCATATTTTCACGCAGCGTCCCCTTAAACAGGATCGCTTTCTGAGGAACGACGCCGATCTTTTCACGTAAGGTCTCCAGCTGGTAATCCTTGACGTTCACGCCATCTACCAGGACTGCGCCTTCCCGTACGTCGTAAAAACGCGGAATCAGGTTGACCAGAGAAGATTTTCCGGAACCGGTACCACCGATGATACCGATCGTCTGGCCTTTTTTCACAGTCAAGCTGATATCAGTCAGGGAATCCGCCTTTGCGCCTTTGTAAGCAAAGTTCACATGGTCAAAGCAAACCTTTGCCGGTGCCTGCGCCGGATCTTCAGACAGCTCTGGCTTTTTCTCCATACCTTCTGCCGGACTTACAATGCTGCTCTTCTCATCCAGAACCGTGCTGATACGGTTTGCGCAAGCCAGGGCCTTGGAGATAGAAACGATCAGGTTTGCCATCTTGATCAGCTCAACCAGAATCTGGGACATGTAGTTTACAAGCGCTACAGTCTCACCCTGGGTGATGATGCCTGCATCTACCTGCTTACCGGAGATCCAGACTACTGCAATGATTGCAAGGTTAACGACCACATAAGTCAGCGGATTCATCAGCGCGGAAATCTTTCCGACAAAAACCTGGAATTTTACCAGCAGGCTGTTGGACTCGTCAAAGCTTTTGATCTCATCCTCCTGGCGGTTGAATGCACGGATGACTCTCGCACCTGTTAAGTTTTCACGGGTTGCCTGGGTTACATGATCCAGCTGCTTTTGTACTTTTTTATAAAGCGGCATACTGATTGCCATAATGCCGAATACAATAATAGAAAGAACCGGAATTGCCACAACAAAAACCATAGCTGCCTTCGCATTTACCGTAAAGGCCATGATCATGGCACCAAACACGATGAATGGGGAACGCAAAAGCAGACGAAGCGTTAAGTTTACGCCTGACTGGACCTGGTTGATGTCGCTGGTCATACGGGTGATCAGCGCAGAGGTTCCGATCGTATCCTGCTCACTGTAGGATAAGCTTCCAATGTGGGCAAACAGATCGTTTCTCAGGCCTGTTGCAAATCCGACAGCTGCCTTCGCTGCAAAAAACTGAGCGGTAATGGAACAGGTCAGGCCAATGACGGCTAAAAGAAGCAGCAGACCTCCCATTTTCAGGATATACCCCGTATCCTGGTTTTTAATTCCCACATCAACAATCTGTGCCACAACTAGCGGCACAAACAGTTCAAAACTGGCTTCTAACATTTTAAAGAGCGGGGCCAGCACCGACTCTTTTTTGTAGTTGTCTAGGTAACGCAACAACCTCTTCATGGGACCCCTCCTGTTATCTTAGGTTTTCGTTTTGCATCCCGCAAAACAGGATTCCGTTATTATACCACCTTTTTTTAGTCCAGACAAGAAGCGATTGCTGTTTACCCGCTGCGCAAACAGCAACAAAAAAATCCTGCCCACGTACAATAACAAGAAGCTCTCCTTGCCATATTTTTGTATGCATGATACTATGATGATACCAAAAGCAAAATCCAAAAAGTCTGTTATTCCAGACAAAACGAAAGGATAACTCCTGCTATGATTTCTTTGATTTTTCGCTGTAAGCATATATGGGACCGGTGCGTAAAGGATGAGATTACCGTGTACGCGTCACAGGCATCCTTTTTTATTGTAACCGCCTTTTTCCCTTTTATCATGCTGCTTTTAACCCTGATCCAGTGTCTGCCGAATGTCGGCAAATCCGATCTGCTTTCCGTCATGGTCCGGATCATGCCGCAGATGCTGCATTCCCTGATTGTGAGCATTGTCGATGATCTGTATATCAAATCTCCCGGTACAATCTTGTCTGTAACTGCCCTGACTGCCCTCTGGTCTGCTTCTAAGGGAATGCTTGGCATTGAGCGCGGGCTAAACCGGATCTACGGGGATTTCAAGCGCCGCAACTATGTGCTCCAGCGGCTGTTTTGTTCCATTTACACGCTCATTTTTATGCTGGTGTGCGTGATGTCCCTGGTCCTTCTGATTTTCGGAAAAAATATTGAACGGCTCCTGTTTCGTTATCTTCCGATCCTGGCGCCGGCAGCCCGCCTGGTGATCAGCCTGCGTATCCTGTTTGCTTTGGCTGTATTCCTTTTTACCTTCGTCGGGCTTTACACCATTGTTCCGGCGAAAAAGCAAAAACCGCGGCAGCAGCTCCCGGGAGCTGTTTTCACCGCGGTCGGATGGTTAATTTTTTCCTATGCTTTTTCCATTTATTTTACGCACTTCAGCAATTTTTCCTATATGTATGGTAGCCTGACAGCCGTTGTCCTTCTGATGCTGTGGCTTTATATCTGTATCTGTATCCTGTTCGTCGGAGCAGAATTAAACGGATTTCTGGAAAAATCACACTATCATATCTAACCTTTGGAAGTCTCCCCCGGTTCCAATGCCGGTGGATATGTCACGGACAATTCCGTGACATCTTATAAAATCTCCACATCGGGATCACCCCGGTGATGTCTGCGATCAGCCAGCCGATCGGAATGGACGCCCAGATTCCCTCCACTCCGATTGCCGGGATCGCTCAGATCCTGTTTCATAGTAAAAAAATCCCCCATCTCTATTTTTATACACTTTTCTCTGTCCATTTTCCTCTTTACAACCCATCAGCTACGTGATAAAATAACGGTGGTTTTATAAGGAGGGCTAATATTGGATATCAATTATGAACTTTATAAAGTGTTTTATCATGTAGCAAATACCTTAAGCTTCTCAGAAGCCTCCAAGCAGCTGTTTATTTCCCAGTCTGCAGTCAGCCAGTCCATTAAGGTGCTGGAAAAAAAGCTGAACCAGCCGCTTTTCATCCGCAGCACCAAACGGGTACAGCTGACACCAGAGGGCGAAATCCTCTTAAAGCATATCGAACCAGCCATGAACCTGATCCGCCAGGGCGAAAACCAGCTTCTGGAGGCCAACACCTTAAATGGCGGCCAGCTGCGTATCGGCGCCAGTGACACCATCTGCCGCTATTATCTGGTTCCATACTTAAAGGAATTTCACCGCCGCTATCCAAACGTGCATATTAAAGTTACCAACCAGACGTCCATCGCCTGCGCAAAGCTTCTGGAATCCGGACAGGTTGACTTCGCCATTACCAACTACCCGAACTCCGGTCTTTCCAACACACAAAACGTACGGATCATCCGGGAATTTAAAGATGTCTTCGTTGCAAATGACGAATATAAGGAATTAAAAGGGAAAACCGTCAGTCTGAAGGACTTAAAGCAATTCCCGATCCTCATGCTGGACCGCAAGAGCACAACCAGTGAATTCCTTCACAGCATGTTCCAGCGCCACCAGCTGGATCTGGTACCGGAGATCGAGCTTTCCAGCAACGATCTGCTGATCGATCTGGCACGTATCGGTCTCGGCGTTGCCTTTGTCCCGGATTACTGTATTCCGGAAAATGAACACAATCTTTTCCGCGTCCAGACCGAGGAAGATCTTCCTGCCCGCCAGCTTGTTGTTGCAAGCAATGAAAGCCTTCCGATTTCCCAGGCCGCAAAACAGTTTATGGAGATGCTGTAGCATCTCCTTTTTTGACCTTCTCCCAGAAATTCCGCAGCCATCCATCTACCGTTTCCCGGGCCACAAGACCATATTCTGTCCATTCCCGCGGAAACAGCTCCTGAATCTCCCTGCGCAAAAACCGGTCATCCAGAAGCAGGATCACGCCCCGGTCCTCTGCTGTCCGGATCACGCGGCCTGCGGCCTGCAGTACCTTGTTCATCCCAGGATACTGGTAGGCGTAATCGTATCCGTTCTTCCCATGGTCATCAAAATACTGCATCAGGATTTCCTGTTCACTGCACACCATAGGAAGGCCGGTCCCTACGATGATTGTTCCTTCCAGGCGTTCTGCCTTTAAGTCAATCCCTTCTGAAAAGATACCGCCCAGTACACAAAGCCCTACAAACGATTCTTGCTTTTTCCCCTCGAACTGTTCCAGAAACCCTTCCCGTTCTTCTTCCGTCATGTGGTTCGTCTGCATCTGCCAGCGGAATGTTCCATCGTAGTGTTCGTCTAAGATCCGCTTTACCGCTTCCATATAACTATAGGAAGGAAAGAACACCATATAATTTCCGGTATGGCTGTGCGCCAGTTTCGTGATATAATCCGCCACCTTGCCAAATTCCGCACGGTTTCTTCTCGTATAGCGGCTGCTGACATCTTTCGCGATTAGGATCTGGCGTTTTCTGCTGTCAAAAGGAGAATTGGCATAGATTGCAAAATCCTCTGTATTTCCGCTGAGCAGCCTTTTGTAATACATCACAGGGATCATGGTTGCAGAAAAGAAAATGCCGGCAACTCCCTGCTTAAGACACGCATTCAGGCAGCGTGACGGATCGATGCAAAACAGATACAGGCAAAATTTTCCATCTGTCCCCAGCTCCGTATAGATCCGGTAATGGTCATCCAGACCGTCATACATATTCAGGAAATGGCGCAGGCCAAAATAAAACTGCAGAACAATCTCACGTTCCGAAAACTCTCGGTGTTCATCCAGAAACGGCTCAAATTCCCCCATTACAGTCAGAAGATTCGATACCAATAGATTCGCCTCTGGTAAGATCCGATACCCGGCCGACTCCCGTTTCCACTCCAGAAGATTACGGTTACAGCGTTCCAGTGCACGCTCCAGACGTGGAGCTTTCCCCTTTATGATCCGCTTCACCTGTAAAATATCTTCCTTTACCAGACAAGCACTATACATCCCCCTGGCGCGGTTTACCAGGTTATGGGCCTCATCGACCAGAAACAGATAATCTCCCTGGTTTCCATCTGCAAAATACCGCTTCAGCTTCGCATTCGGGTCAAATACATAGTTATAATCACAGATGATCCCGTCCGCCCAGCTGCTGATATCCAGACAGAATTCAAATGGGCAGACCCGGTAGTTTTTTGCGTATTCCAGAATGATATCCCGTGTGATCCCCTGTTGCTCATGAATGATATCATAAACCGCATCATTCACCCGGTCAAAATGTCCTTTTGCATAAGGACATGCATCCGGATTGCACTCTGCCTTTTCCAATGGACAGAGTTTTTCTTTCGCCGTAATCGTGACCGTTGTAAAACACATGCCCTGTCCCCGGAGCAGGGAAAAACAATTTTCTGCCACGCTGCGGGTGATCGTCTTGGCTGTTAGGTAAAACAGCTTTTCCCCGTTCCCACTTCCCATGGATTTTAATGCCGGATATACCACGGACAGCGTTTTTCCGATTCCAGTCGGTGCCTGAATGAACAGGTTGCGTTTTCTTGCCAGTGCACGGTACACCGACACTGCCAGCTCTTTCTGTCCAGGCCGGTATTCATACGGAAATTCCAGATCCCGCAGGGATTCGTTCCGGCGCACGGTATGACGGTATAAATATTCTGCCCATTTCACGTATTCATGGATCAATCCTTCAAACCACTCTGTAAGTTCTTCCCTGCTCTTGTCCTGCCGGAAGCGGCGGATCTCCTCTGTTTCCAGATTGCAGTAGGTGATCTGGACTGTGACCGAATTCAGGCTCTCATGGTCGCAGCAATACATGTGCGCATAGCAAAAAGCCTGGGCCAGATGGACCTGGGCCGCTTCCTCCAGCAAATGAAGATCCATGTAAACACATTTGATCTCGTCGATGGTCACACCAGAAGCCTCTTCGATCACACCATCGGCGCGGCCCTCCACCAAAATCCGGTAGTCCTCCTGCTCCATGATATGTTTCATTGCAACCTCTGCGTGGTAGCTGGCACCCTGCCGCTTCTGGATCTTCCGGTGCATGCGGCTTCCGGCCTGCATGGCATCCTTTTCTGCTGAGGAAGTATGGCGGTTGTCGATATCACCACTGCGCATGACGAATTCTACAAGATTGCGCACGGATATGCGTATCGTTTTCCAGTCAGTGCTCATACCAGACCCTCCTATTGCTTTCTTGAAACCTTTCTATGCAACGAAAAAAGCGATAAAGCCCTAAGACTTTATCGCTCTTATTTAGCAGGGGATGAGGGGCTCGAACCCCCATCGACGGTTTTGGAGACCGGTGCTCTACCATTGAACTAATCCCCTATGTTGTTTCCGTTGAGTTCTTTGTTTTTTTCGTTTCCCTCAACGCTCATTTATAATAACACGGATCTATTCATCTGTCAACAAATTTTTAAAGTTTTTTGAAAAAAATATATTTTTGGTACGAAACCCTGATTTTATGCGAAAAACAGGACGCCAGAAACTTACATTCCTGGCGCTCTGCTCTCCGGCATATGATGATAAATCATAACGATTCAGCAGGCCTTGCGCATCCACTATGCTGGCCGTAAGAAGCCATGGACTGGCAGGCAAAAATTCATCAGATCAGCCGGATCGCCTCCCGCACGTTGCTGACTCCGTACAGAGCGATCTTGTCGGTCTTTTTCATTTTATCCAGAGATACCTGTGGAAGAATGCAGGCTTCAAAGCCCAGCTTGATGGCTTCGTGCACACGCTGCTCTGCCTGGGATACCGCACGCACCTCGCCCGCCAGTCCTACCTCACCGAATATGATGCATTTGGGATTCACTGGCTTGTCTTTCATGCTGGAAACCAAAGCCAGGATAATAGCCAGGTCCAGAGCCGGCTCGTTCATCCGCATTCCGCCTGCAATATTCACATATGCATCGTAACGTGACATTTCATAGCGGCAGCGTTTTTCCAGAACTGCCATCAGCAGGTTGACACGGTTAAAGTCCGTTCCTGCAGCTGTCCGCCTCGGCATTCCGAAGTTTGTCTGGGTCACAAGCGCCTGGACCTCTAAAAGGATCGGCCGGGTTCCTTCGATCGAACAGGCGACCACAGCACCTGATGCCTCCTCGGGTCTTCCGCTGAGCAGATACTCCGAAGGATTCTCAACCTCTTCCAGACCATTCTCCTGCATTTCAAAAACCCCGATCTCGTTGGTAGAACCAAAACGGTTTTTCACACCGCGCAAAATACGGTACGATGCATTGCGTTCTCCCTCAAAATACAATACCGTATCCACCATATGCTCCAGCACACGGGGACCGGCTACTACACCTTCTTTTGTCACATGGCCCACGATAAACACGGAAATCCCCATACCCTTTGCAATCTGCATCAGGACATTCGTGGATTCACGCACCTGGCTGACACTGCCCGGCGCCGATGCCACATCCTCCCGGAACATGGTCTGGATGGAGTCGATGATAACGGTTTCCGGCTTTGTCTCCCGGATTGCCTCCTCAATGGTATCCAGATTGGTTTCGCAAAGGAATAGCAGCTCCCCGCTTATGGTGCCGATGCGGCTTGCACGCATTTTGATCTGTTTTAAGGATTCCTCTCCGGAAATATAGAGTACCCTGTGACCGTCCCGCGCCAGATTCCGGCACATTTGAAGAAGCAGGGTCGATTTTCCGATGCCGGGATCGCCTCCAACTAAAACCAGGGAGCCGGCTACAATGCCGCTCCCCAGTACACGGTCCAGTTCCGGATACCCGGTAGATATCCGGTCCTGTTCTTCTATGGACACTTCCTCCAGCTTCACCGGCTTTGCTATGCTGTGGTGGGCAGCACTCCCCGCACGGCCTGCCGGTGTCTTTTTTGCCACCGGCTCCTCCACAAGGGTATTCCACTCCTTGCAGGCAGGACACTGTCCCAGCCACTTGCTGGATTCGAAACCGCATTCTTTACAGAAAAACACGGTTGTCTTTGCTTTTGCCATACATGTAATTTCCTTTCGCCGCCAGGTCTTAGCGTTTTACAACCTTTACCTGACAGGTAACACCTTCATTTAATTCTACACTGACAACCAGCTTGCCGCTCATGTTGGTCTTCATGCCGCCAACTGCAACGCCATCTACATATACCTCGTATTCTGCATCATCCTCCAGCTGGATCGTGATCTGTGCGTCCTTGTCTCCAGATACGGTAAACTCTACGCCATCATGCTTTGCAGAGAAATGCTCTACTGCGGTTCCCGGTACAGACTCATAAACGAAAGAACCGTTGCGCTCTAATTTTGTGATCTCGTAAAAGGTTTTGATCTTATATAAATCTCCCGCATGCTCGAAATTGTCAAGCTTGCTCTTGCTGTCTAATTTGTAGTTGCCGAAGCTGATGGTCCCATCTGCCTCAGAGCGGATTAAAGATTCGATTACTGGCATGTGTTTGCCCTCCTGGTATTTTCATTTTGCATTTTTTGCTGCTGTAAGAAGGAATGTGGCTTGGAACATTCCCGCGCCGGCACGTGGCAGCTTTGGCAGCCATCTGCCCTTGCTCCTGATGTACACATTGCAGCTGCCTGGCCTGCATAGCAGGCCAGGCAATACACGGCACTTCTGGCTATGCCGCTTCTCATAGGATTATACAACAATGGGGAAAATTAATCTAGTTTTTTATCACTTCTGACGGCAAAAATTTCAATCCGTCTTCCCCTTTTGTAACAGTTACAGCTTCACCGGCTTTTACCTGGCCATCCAGCACGGCCTCTGCAAGGCCGTCCTCAAGAAGATTCTGAATCGCACGGCGCAGCGGGCGTGCACCGTATTTTTCATCATAGCCCTTTTCCACCAGATATGCCTTTGCAGCATCGTCTACCGTAAGCTTTAAGTTCATCTGGGTCAGGGTCCGTCTGCAGATATCCTTTAACATGATATCCACGATTTCCTTCATATGATCCTGGGACAGCTGGTGGAACACGATGATCTCGTCGATACGGTTTAAAAACTCCGGCTTGAACATCCGCTTTACCTCTTCCATAACGCGTTCCTTCATAAAACGGTAGCGTTCCTTTGCATCATCATGGGAAGCAAAGCCCAGACGCTTCGGAGCAATGATGTTCTCCGCACCTGCGTTGGAGGTCATGATCAGCACCGTATTTTTAAAGTCGATCTTTCTTCCCTGTGCATCCGTAATATGGCCATCGTCCAGAACCTGCAGCAAAATGTTGAACACGTCCGGATGGGCTTTTTCGATCTCGTCGAACAGGATCACAGAATAAGGATTTCTGCGTACCTTCTCACTGAGCTGGCCGCCCTCCTCATATCCGACATATCCTGGCGGGGATCCGATCATCTTGGAGACGCTGTGCTTCTCCATATACTCCGACATATCAACCCGGATCAGGGCATTTTCCGTACCAAACATCGCCTCAGCCAGCGCCTTGCAAAGCTCTGTTTTTCCAACACCGGTAGGTCCTAAGAATAAGAAGGAGCCGATTGGACGCTTCGGGTCCTTTAAGCCGACTCTTCCGCGGCGGATCGCTTTGGCAACCGCAGTAACTGCTTCCTCCTGGCCAACCACTCTCTCATGCAGGATGGATTCCAGCTTCCGAAGCCGTTCCGATTCCTCCTCAGCCAGCTTTCGCACCGGGATCTTTGTCCATCCGGAGACCACATCGGCGATCTCTCCCTCTCCGACCACCAGCTTTCTGGATGTCTTTTCCTTCTGCCATTTTTCGCGGATCTTTTCGATCTTTTCGCGTTTTTTCTGCTGGCGTTTTTTGATCTCACCGGCCTTCTCATATGCCTCTGTCTTAATCGCCTGCTCCTTCTGGTTCTCCAGCTTTTCAATCTCTTCTGTCAGACTCTTGATCTGTGCAGGCTCCTCGTAGGCAGTCAGGCGGATCTTTGAGGCTGCCTCATCGATCAGGTCAATGGCTTTATCCGGCAGAAAACGGTCGTTGATGTAACGGGCAGAAAGGCGTACTGCTGCCGTTAAGGCATCGTCTGTGATCGTCACCTTGTGATGTTCTTCATATTTAGGTCTTAATCCCTTTAAAATCGCAATGGACTGCTCCTCCGTCGGCTCCTCTACTACGACCGGCTGGAAACGGCGCTCCAGAGCTGCATCTTTCTCAATATATTTGCGGTATTCTTCCCGTGTTGTAGCACCGATCAGCTGGATCTCGCCACGTGCCAGGGACGGTTTTAAGATGTTGGAAGCGTCAATCGCTCCTTCTGCCCCGCCCGCACCAATGATCGTGTGGATCTCATCCAGGAACAAAAGTACATTTCCATCCTCCGTTACCTCGGAGATCACCTTTTTAATACGCTCTTCAAATTCACCACGGTACTTGGATCCAGCCACCATGCCGGAAAGATCCAGCGTCATGACACGCTTGTCCGCGATCGTTTCCGGGACACTGCCACCAGCAATCATCTGGGCCAGCCCCTCGACCACTGCAGTTTTTCCTACGCCCGGTTCTCCGATCAGGCACGGGTTATTCTTGGTCCGGCGGCTCAATATCTGGACAACCCGCTGGATCTCGTGTTCCCTGCCGATCACCGGGTCCAGCTTGCCTTCTCTTGCAAGCTTTGTCAGATCGCGGCTGAAGCTGTTTAACGTTGGCGTGGAAGCGCTGCTGTCTCTTCCGCTTCTTGAGGACTGCAGCTCCTCCTTCGCCTCTGCCCCATCTTCTCCCATGGCACTGCACAGGTCTATATATAGCTTTTGCAGGCTAACATCCATGGTATTAAGCAGGCGGACTGCAGCGCAGTCACTCTCCCGGATCATGGCGATCAGAAGATGCTCGGTGCCGATCAGCGGCGCTTTGAAGCGGACTGCCTCCCGGTAGCTCTGGTTTAACACCCGTACTGCACCAGGTGTATACACGGTTTCCCCGATCGTGGCAACATTCTGGTTTGGAAAGATCAGCTGCCTGATCAGCTCCTTTACCTTATCTGCCTTTACACCATTTGCGTCCAGAACCTTTGCTGCCACACCTTCCTCTTCCATTAAAAGACCAACCAGAAGATGCTCGGTCCCTACATAATTATGGCCCAGCTCCTCCGCTGCCTGGGTAGACAGCGCAATGGCATTCCAGGCCTGTTCTGTAAAGTGATTTCTATCTATCAAATTCAGGTCCTCCTTTATTGTCACATTTTAGATCTTAAGAAAGTAATGCCGGAAGCTCTGCCCTTAAGTAAGATGCCCTAGCTATCTCCAGCTCTTCCCGTCCCAACGGGCGGCTGGAAAGCTTCTGAAGATTTGCCGGCTGAATACCAAGCATCAGCCGGTATACCGCGCACGGCTCCTCCATGCGCAAAAGGCCATCTGCACAGCCGGCCATCAGGCGTGACAAAAGTGTCATTGCCTCCTTCATGGCCAGCTTTCTGGCATATTTTAAAATGCCATAGGCGCGGTAAGCGTCATCCTCCCTGGAGGAACGGTTTTTATCGAGCGCAAGCTTGCGCATCTGTTCCTCCTGGGCTGTCAGCTGAAGCGCCACCTTCGAGACCATATCCAGGATTTCTTTTTCAGTCATGCCCAGAGTTTTCTGGTTGCTGACCTCAAAAAGTGCGCCGCAGTTTTCCTCTCCTTCTCCGTACATGCCTTTTACAGACGCACCAAACCGCGTCATTTCCGTTACCATACCGTTAAAGCGCTTGCTTTGGGATAACAACGGGAGATGCAGCACTACGGAAGCCCTAAGGCCCGTCCCCACACTGGTCGGAAATGAAGTCAGATACCCGTATTTTTCATCAAAGGCGTAAGAAAAACGCTCATTTATATAATCATCGATTTGGCTTGCCTGATTCCACAAATCATCCAGATGAAGGCCGGAAGCAAATAACTGGATCCGGATATGGTCGGTTCCATTCAGAACGATTCCCACCTTTTCGTCATCTGATACCATGACTCCGGCAGGTTCCTTTTTCGAGGCAATCGTCGAATTGAATACCCTGCGCTCACGCAGCGCCCTGCGGTCCAGTTCGCTAAGCTCCCTAAGTCTCGCCTGTTCGTAATGACGGCCATCTAAAGCTCCCAGCTCTCTAAGACCTGTTTCCAGCTGTGTGATCATTTCACCGGCCTGTTTTTCTGTCAGACGGGAAGGGAAGGCATAGTCCTCAAGATTCCGCACCAGACGCACACGGCTGCAAATGACAGCCGGTCTGGCAAGATTTACTTCTTCAAACCATTTCATTGTGCCTGTGCCTCCTTTAATTCCCGGATCTGGTCACGGTACCGGGCCGCCGCTTCATATTCCTCATTGCGGACAGCCTCGTGCAGTCTTGCCTCCAGCTGGCGGATCTGCTTCTGGCGCTCCGCCACGCTATTTCCTGTCAGTTCACCCGGATTGTTTGCCTTATTTTCTGTGTCCGGTTCTACAGCTGTCTCTGGAGATTCTGTCGTTGCAAGATGGAACGGATCTGCCTTTATCTTCTGGAACTTCGGGTGTTTTCCAGTATGACAGGTATTGCCCTGCAGCTGTTTGATCTTATCATGGATCAGAAGATCAAAGACGCTGTAGCAATCCGCACATCCAAAACGGCTGTCCTTAACAAACTCTTCATAGCTGGTCCCGCAGGTAGGACATACGATCTGGCTGGTTTTTTCTTCCTCCTCAGCCTCTCCCGGAACACCTAAAAGGCCGGACAACAGCTTTCCAAGTGGGAATTCTCCCTCAAAGATCGCAGAATACGGGCCAAAATCCATTTCCTTTGCACACTGGGAACAGTAATTATGTTCCGTGCGGACTCCATTGGCAATTTCCGTATACTGGATATTTGCTTCTCTTATTTTACAACGCTCACATAACATGGCATTTCCTCCATATTCGCTTCCAGATTCAGACTCTTACTTGTCTGTTTGTGGTCTATACACCTCTGCCGCCTGTATAATAATCATAGATCTCGTCCACCAGATCATGCACTTCCTCTCTGGATATATTCTTACAGACGCTTCTTGCAAGGAGAACAGAAAGCTCTTCCCGCAAACGTTCGATTGACTGGATTTTGTCAATATCAAGAGCGATCACAGCCCCGCGCCGGCGGTCCAGCTTGATATAGCCCTCCTGCTTAAGCACTGTATACGCCTTATTTACTGTATGCATATTGATCCCGATATTTTCCGCAAGCTGGCGGACCGATGGCAGGGAGTCTCCTTCATGGATCCGGTCCGTGGCAATGCCCATGATGATCTGGTTCCGCAGCTGGATATAGATTGCCTCATCACTCTCAAAATCAATCTTAATGATCATGTTTTCACCATCTTTCGCATTCTCTGTTATAGAAATCATATAACAACATTATATCAAAAAAAGCGGCGAAGTCAATACACCGCTTTTTCCCTCTTTCTGTATATCAGTGGAGGCGCTTCTGTAACACCTCCACTGACTTGCTTATGATCTATAGGAACAATAAGCTAATGTTCCTTTTTCAGGATTCGGAATGATCAGGAAAGATCATCATCGTCCAGGTCGAACACTTCAAAATCATCATCAGCATCAGATTTGTTTTCTGGTGCAGCTTCTGTTTTTCTGTTCTCCTCTGGCTGGCCAGGCTCTCCTGACACGCTTGCTGCCAGCTGCTTTTTTACCTGGTCGAGCTGTGCATCTGCGTCATCTGCCGGGTCCGGCAAAAATTCTTCTGCATCGACAGGCTCCAGCTCATCGTCCTCCGGACCAGTTACCTCCAACCCGTCCTGAAACTCTCTGGAATCTTCTTCGGACTCATAATCCTCGTCATACTCATCCTCTTCGCCCATCATGTAACGTTCCTCTTTGCTAAGCTTGTTTCCGCCTTTACGGGCTTCCCGTCTGGATTTCTTATCTGCCTTCACCGGCTTTTCATCCAGTCCGGCGTAAGCAGCGTCCTCCCTGCGGGCATTTCCTTTCCGACTAATGATCAGAAGCACCAGGAGGATCACAGCTACTACAGCCACTGCGATCAGTGCGATTCTTGCAATGTTGTAATCGTCTACCAGGGCATTGTAGCGGTTGGTTACATCCTGCAGCTCCAGTGTCTGGGTATTGCCCTCGCTGCTCTGCTCGAAATAGCGCTGGATGGTCTTATCCGTCAGGTCATAACGGTAATAGCCTACGGTTCCGTTTTCGCCTACGCCATAGAAAATGCAGTATTCCGGCTGGCTTCCCTGGGTATCCGGTACCCATCCCTGAACCTTGGTTTCTCCGATGGTAATGGAGGTTTCCTTCATTCCGTACGGAACAGCTGCATCTGCCGGCAGGGCTGCGATGCCGATCTTAAGCGGGGTTCTGGATGCCTCAAGCTCTGCTAAAACCTCTACGTTCTCTGCAGCAGGCTCAGACTCACTGGTTTCCCCAAGGCTCTCGCCGCCTTCCACACGGTTTACTAAGATCGTATAGGTACGCACGGTAGAGCCATCTTCCGCTGTTACCGTACAGGTTACGGTATTTTCACCATCCTGAAGATCTGTGCCGCTTAAAGCAACGGTTGCCTTGTCACTTGCAGGAACCGCACTTACCGTAAGCTTTTCTGTATCAAGACTTACTGAAGCAGTATAACTGTCAACATCTGCACTAAAAGCTGGACTTAAGGTGCCAGGGGAAATCTGCATGGAAGCAAGGAAAGCATCCGAGGAAGCTGCCGCTGTAGTGCTTCCTGCCTGGATGGTGACAGAAGAGCTTCCAAGCTGGGTAATGTCAAGAAGCTGCTCATCTGCATCGTAGCCTTCATAATCGGTCACCTGGATCTTGCTGCTTCCTGCCTTCAGCGCCTTAAAATGCAGGGTGGATGCAGACTCACTGGTACCGCTTGCACTGCCGATCACACGGATTGCACCATTTCCACCGCTGACATCCGGTTCGCCGCTCACAAATTCCATGGCACTGGTATCGTAAGAAAGCATCACAACTGTCTTACCGATTTTTTCGCCTGTCGTACAGGTAAATTTTACATTGACGGTAAATTCACTTCCCACCTCTGCGGTAGGGTCAGAGAACGCAATCCGTGCGTTCCCTGCAAAGCTCTGGAATGGGATTGCCACAGCAAGCATCAGCACCATGGCAAAACGGATCCAGATCTGTTTCCATTTTCTGTTCATAATAATTTGTTATCTCCTGTTTCTTTCATAATTGTTTCGTAACTGTTTTGTACCTTCACAGCCAGTAATTTCAGAAAATCTGATATTAGTTTCCACCAGGGCTCGAGAACGTCACATTGCTTCCTCCCGATGAGGAGCCTGTGTTCGGGGTAGATGTGACAGAACCACCATTCGGCCCCGCTGTGATCACTCCCGAGGAAGAGCTTCCGGATGAAATTCCCGCTGAACTGCTTCCAGGACCTCCCATAGTAACACTGGATGAAGAACCATTAGAAGTACCGCCTCCGATTCCACCATTGTAGGTCGGGCCGCCAGCCTGACGTACCACATGGATCGTATAAGTCCGCTCCGTTCCGTTTTCTGCTCTTACGACCACAGAAATATCATTGATTCCGCTGGCCAGTGATACATTTCCGTTTCCACGGATCGATGCCTTGGAATCGATTGCAGAAGCACTGACTGTCACATTGGATACGGAATGGTCCACGATCAGATCGTAGGAATAGGTATCGCGGTTAAAGGTCGGTGTTAATGTAAAGCCATCTACACCAAGGCCCTTCAGCTTGTTGTTCGGGCTGCCGCTTAAGGTCGGCTGTGCACACGGAGTCTCCGGCATATTGTTGTATATCGGAATCTTAAAGTTTAATGCTGTATTTTTCTGCTGGCTTGTAAAGCCCTCTGCAAAGATAGAACCTTCCGAAGCCGCACCGTCTACATTTGTCATGTACTGGTGCTTATACATATTGCTTCCCTGTACGTTATACTTCTTCAAGTAAAGCGTATCCTGGCCGGCCTTCACATAATTCGTCCCGTAGAACTGGGCTCCGCCGGCAATAGAGAATTCCGGCGTTGTCCATGGCCTTCCATAGCTTCCACTCTGGGATGCATACCAGAGACCTCTCTGGACTGCTCCCATTCCGTCGGAGGCATATGCACCGACATTGAAATAGTTATAATAGCCGGTATAACCAGCGTAATTTCCGGAAATGGAATTGCCGGTTCCGTTTCGTCCCTGCTCCTGCAGAATCATGGCAGCGATCACATAAGGGCTTACGCCGGAGCTCTGTGCCGCACTCATAATGGCATCTGCATAATTGACACCAGACGAAGCATTTCCTGTGCTGGCAGAAGTGCCAGGAGTCTGGGAACCTCCCCCAGAGCTGCCTGACGGACTGGCAGAGCCGCTGCTTGTGCTATTGCCTGAGGTTGCCGATCCCGGACCTGCTCCGATCACAACACTGGATGCCAATAGTCCTGCCTGTTTTTTGCTGATCGATGCACTCGGTCCCTCCAGACGCACCTGATGGCTGCCGCCTGATGACGGGGTCTGGCTGGTGGTGCCTGATGACTGCCCGGATGAGCCTCCCGGACTTGAAAACGTGATGCCCGAATTAGCACCGCCCGAAGCCGATGATGAACTGCCCGAGCTTCCTGCACCCGGAGTTGCGGATGTACTTCCTGAGGAAGATCCACCGGAAACTCCCGGACCAGCCGTAATAACACCAGAAGATCCCGAAGAAGAACTGCTTCCTGAGGAGGAGCCAGAAGATGTACTGACCGACGCAGATGCCCCGGAACGGATACTTCCCTCCATAAAGGTTCCCTTCAGCATCGATTGAAGTCCCTCTTTCGTGTGAAGAGAGGAATTGTAGCTCTGGTCCAGAAACTGGAATACATTCACCTCATCCAAAAAGTTTCTAGGGTCCATATAATAACTGATGATTTCCGTAGAGGCAGCCACCCAGGTGCTTCCGTCAAACCCGGTCCAGGTGCCGGAATCCCAGTTATAGGCTCCATCTGCCAGTGATTTATAGGAAGAAATACTGTTGGTATGCACCAGATTTCGTCCCAGAACTCCTTCGTTCTGAATGACGTTATTCCAGTCAAGGCCGGTTTTTACTGCAGTAAAGGTCCAGTTTGGATACTGGGCATGGATCTGCCGCAGGCCTGTTTTATAAGACTCCGGGAACCCCTGTGCAGAAAGCTGGGATTCAAAGCTGGAATCATGGCTGTACGACACGGGGAATTTTACATAGGTACTCAGAACATAACCCGTCTGCGTGCTGCCGCCGCTCGTAAAACGGATCTGATACCAGGTCTTCCCGTCAGAAGCCGACTTTTCTCCTATTACTGTAACAGCAGTCCCGCGGCCAAGCTTTCCTACCGAGGAATAGGAGGTTCCTGCCCCGCTTCGGACATTTAAGCTGGACGCATTGATCGTAGCCGACCGTTCCTGTGCGTAAGCAGAAAGCTGTAACAGACTACCTGCCGAAGGAGTCTGCACACAAAGTGCAAGTCCCAGCACAGCAGCCAGACCTTTTTTCAAGGCATTATTTTTCATGGTATGATCTCCTTAGTATCACTTTTTGCCGGAGGGCTGGTGACCACATCCGGCAAATTTACGCTACGTTACATTATAATGACAAAATCCGCCCTAGTCAACGGAAAGCACAGAAACTTCAAAGAATCGCAAAAAATTGTAAGAATTAAAGACAAAGACAGACCCAAAAACCGTTTTCGCAGTTTCCGGGCCTGTCTGAAATCAATCATTACTGTTCATGTATCCATGTCCAGTAAATAAATATTATATTAAACCGGGTATGCTTTGCTCTCGGTATCTGCTACGGTAGCATCAACCTTGGTCTGCTGAGCCTCTCTGTACTTGAAGAACTCTTCTGCTACCTTCGGGAACAGAGCATAGGAAAGGACATCCTCATCCTGCTGCTTCCACTGAGCACACTCTTTCTCGAACTGCGGCAGCTGCGGAGGAATCAGATCTGCAGGTCTGCAGGTGATCGGGGTCTCGTCGCCGATGATCTTCTTCTGCACTTCTGCGTTGAACGGCTTTACAGTCTGGCCAAACTCGCCGAGCATGATCTTCTTGGACTCCTTCGGAACCAGTTTGTAGCGCTCGCCGGAGATAACATTCATAACAGCCTGGGTACCAACGATCTGGGAAGACGGGGTAACAAGCGGCGGCTCACCGAAGTCCTTACGAACGCGCGGGATCTCCTCCAGAACCTCCTGGTATTTATCTTCCTTACCAGCCTCTTTTAACTGACTAACCAGGTTGGACAGCATACCGCCCGGAACCTGATAACGAAGGGTCTTGATGTTAACGCCCAGTACCTTCGGGTTTAACAGACCAGTCTTCAGAGCTTCTTCACGGATCGGTGCAAAGTAATCAGTGATCTCAGCAAGCTTGTCCTGGGATAAGCCGGTATCGTACGGAGTTCCCTTGAAGGTCTCTACCATAACCTCGGTTGCCGGCTGGCTGGTACCAAGTGCCAGCGGAGACATTGCGGTATCGATGATGTCGCAGCCTGCCTCTACAGCCTTTAAGTAAGTCATGGAAGCTACACCGGAGGTGTAGTGGGTATGCAGGTCAATCGGCAGCTCGGTAGACTCTTTTAATGCGCCAACCAGCTCCTGTGCTGCATACGGGGTTAACAGACCAGCCATATCCTTGATACAAATGGAATCTGCACCCATATCTTCGATTCTCTTTGCGATGTCTTTCCAGTAATCCAGGGTGTAAGCATCACCCAGGGTGTAGCACAGTGCGATCTGAGCGTGTGCCTTCTCTTTGTTTGCTGCCTTTACAGCGGTCTGCAGGTTGCGCAGGTCGTTTAAGCAGTCGAAAATACGGATGATATCGATACCGTTTGCAACGGATTTCTGTACAAAGTACTCTACTACGTCATCTGCATAGTGGTTGTAACCCAGAATGTTCTGGCCACGGAACAGCATCTGTAATTTTGTGTTTTTAAATCCGGCTCTTAACTTTCTCAGTCTCTCCCACGGATCCTCTTTCAGGAAACGAAGGGAAGCATCGAAGGTAGCGCCGCCCCAGCACTCTACTGCATAATAGCCAATCTTATCCATTTTATCGATGATCGGAAGCATCTGCTCGGTGCTCATTCTGGTTGCGATCAGGGACTGATGAGCGTCACGCAGGACAGTCTCAACGATCTTAACCGGTTTTTTCTGAATCTCAGCCATGATTCTTTACCTCCAAATTTATATGTTGCGGCAACTTTATATTGCTGCAGCAAGAAATGATTGAATTTTAAACGCCGAAAATTGCCATGAATGTACCGGCTGCAACTGCAGTACCGATAACACCTGCTACGTTCGGGCCCATTGCATGCATCAGCAGGAAGTTCGTCGGGTCTGCCTCAGAACCAACCTTCTGGGATACACGGGCTGCCATCGGCACTGCAGATACACCTGCGGAACCGATTAACGGGTTTACCTTACCGCCTGTAAGCTTGCACATGATCTTACCGAAGATAACGCCGGCTGCGGTACCTACTGCAAATGCTACCAGACCCAGGGCAACGATCTTTAAGGTGGTTACCTTTAAGAAAGCCTCTGCACTGGTGGATGCGCCTACGGAAGTACCAAGCAGGATAACTACGATGTACATCAGGGCATTGCTTGCGGTCTCGGACAGCTGTTTTACAACGCCAGACTCACGGAACAGGTTACCAAGCATTAACATACCAACAAGCGGTGCGGTAGTCGGCAGAATCAGGCAGACTACTACGGTTACGATAACCGGGAACAGGATCTTCTCCAGCTTGGAAACCGGACGAAGCTGATCCATCTTGATCTTACGCTCTTCTTCTGTGGTCAGAGCCTTCATGATCGGCGGCTGGATGATCGGAACCAGCGCCATGTAGGAGTAAGCTGCTACTGCGATCGGTCCCATGAACTCAGACTGTCCAAGCTTACCTGCAAGGAAGATGGAAGTCGGGCCGTCTGCTCCACCAATGATGGAGATAGCTGCTGCTGCCTTATCATTGAAGCCCATGAAAATTGCAAGGAAATATGCACTGTAGATACCAAACTGAGCTGCTGCGCCAAGCAGGAAGCTCTTCGGGTTTGCGATCAGCGGGCCGAAATCGGTCATTGCGCCGACACCCATGAAAATCAGAGACGGAAGGATACTCCACTCATCCAGAATGAAGAAGTAGTGAAGAAGTCCGCCTACGCCATTGGACATATCTTCCGGGTTAGCCATAATATCCGGGTAGATATTAACTAACAGCATACCAAACGCAATCGGAACCAGTAAGAGCGGCTCGAATCCTTTTCTGATTGCCAGATACAGGAACACGAATGCCACCAGGATCATGATAAAGTTTCCAAAGGTCAGATTGAAGAATGCGGTCTGCTGAAGAAGATTGGCCAAAGTAGATCCAATATAATCCATTTTAATCCCTCCATGTGGAACTTGCTTTTTGGCAAGCTATTAGTTTAATGTAGCAAGAGTTGCGCCAGCTTCTACTGCGTCGCCTGCTGCTGCATTAATGCTTGCAACGGTTCCATCCTGAGGAGCTACGATATCGTTCTCCATCTTCATAGCCTCGAGAACCATGATAACGTCGCCTTTCTTTACAGCCTGTCCGGCGTTAGCCTTTACTGCCAGAATCTTACCCGGCATCGGAGCGGTTACAACTACAGAACCCTGAGCGCCAGCCGGAGCTGCTGCCTTCGGTGCTGCAGAAGCTGCCTTCGGTGCTGCTGCAACCGGTGCCTGAACTACGCCTGCAGTGGTTCCTTCTTCAACAGTTACATTGTATACATTGCCATTCACAGTAATTGTGTAATTTTTCATGATAAGAATCCTCCTATTCGCTTATGCTCTTTTCCATTTTGCGCCCGGTGCACGTTTGATGGAGCGTACTACCAGGGAGTCGGTTGATGAGTTGGTTGATGCTGCGATAGCCGCAGTGATGACAGCCACCAGTTCCAGATCATCCACAAGCTCTTCCTCTTCTGCTGCCGGTGCTGCCACAGGAGCTGCTGCCGGTGCCGGAGCTGCGTTCTTTGCTTTCACCTTGTTTTCAAAAACGCTGATGAACTTGAAGCAGCTGATCAGGATGCTGATGAAGATCAGTACCAGGAATACAGTACCCATACCAAGTAAAGTATTCATGCCTGCTTTTGCCATGTTCTCGCCTACGGTGTATTCCGGGCTGAAGGTCAGGCTGACCGGGTTTAAGTTCTGGCTCTGCGGATCCATGGTGTAGAATGCTTTGAACTCTACATTGCGGTTCTCAAACTGTGCCTGAACCACACATACATACTGGTCATCCTCACCAAGCTCGGTGTCAGAGGAAAGGATGCTTACGAATGCGCCGGTGTCTTTCATAACACCGATCCAGGAAGTCAGGCCGCTCGCAAGGCCGTCCTCACCCTGTTTGATCAGGCCGGTCTCAGACTCCTCTGCTGTGGCCTCGTCCATCTCGGCAATGGTCTGGAGCAGGTTTTCCGAGATCTGAGAAATGTAGGAAGCTGTCTGCGGATCCATAGTTTCTGCCTCAGCAGCATTCTTGTTGGAGCATGCGGACAGAGCAAAGAGGCTGACTACCATGCTTAACACTAACAAAACTCGTTTCATATACTGTTTCATATATTTGTCACCTCATTCTAAACCGTTCCATGTTTTCTGTCCGGACGATCCTCTCTTTTGGTAAACAGCATCTCGAATGCTGCGATCACACGTTTTCTGGTGTCACATGCCTCGACGATATCGTCTACATATCCTCTCTTTGCCGCTGCCAGTGCGCTGGACTGCATCTCGCGGTATTCAGCCGCCTTCTCATTGATGAGAGCAACGGAATCATCTGCCTTTGCGATTTCGTCTGCGTACATGATCTTGGCTGCGGCGGAAGCATCCATCATGCCGATGGTTGCGTTCGGCCATGCATATACCACATCTGCACCGATAGACTTGGAGTTCATGGTCAGGTATGCGGTGCCATAAGCCTCGCCAACAACAACGGTTACCTTCGGAACGCTTGCGTTTGCAAAAGCGTAGGTCAGACGTCCTGCGTTCTTTGCGATGCGGCGCTCAGTGCATTTGCATGCCTTGTAGCCCTTTACGTTCACCAGGGTCAGTAACGGAATGTTGAATGCGTCACAGAAAGAAACAAACTTTGCTGCCTTCTCTGCGCCGTTAGCGGAGAGAACTGCATCGAACTCGTCTTCCTTCACGCCGTCTGCCGCGTAAACAGCAGTGCGGTTTGCCACGCAGCCCACGGTGGTTCCGTTCAGACGGATAAAGCCAGTTACCATGGACTTGTCATAGTTCTTCTTCACCTCTAAGAAGAAGTTGTCATCGGAGATCTGTGCCAGTGCCAGATCGGTTGCTCCTGCATAATTTTCAAGATCGGAGCATACACGGTTTAAATCGTCGGTGCACTCGCTGTAGGACATGTCATCCTCGTTGTTGGCCGGAAGGATGGTTACCAGGGAGCGGATCTGGGATAAGATATCCTCTTCGCTTCCGGTGAAGTCCACAAGTCCGGTTTCCTCACTCTGGAATGCAGCGCTGGAAGTATCGCACTTCTCAACACGGTTTCCGTCGATCGCGTTCGGAGAATTTACAAATAATTTTGCGTTTTTCTCTTCCATAAAGATAAAGTCAGCCATAGCGGAAGCTACTGCCATACCGCCGCCGCAGGTACCAAAGATAGCGGAGATCTGCGGAACCACGCCGGATGCCATGGTCTGGCTTAAATACATCTCACCAAAACCGTTTAATGCGTCCGTTGCTTCCTGCAGACGAAGACCTGCGCAGTCTACCAGGCCGATGACCGGTGCGCCCATCTTTACTGCCATGGAATAGATGTTGGAAATTTTCTTTGCGTGCATCTCACCTAAGGAGCCGCCCAGTACGGAAGCGTCCTGGCTGTACACATACACAAGGTTTCCTTCGATGGTACCATAACCGGTGATTACGCCATCTGCCGGAGTCTCCTTGGCAGCCATGTTAAAATCGGTGCTTCTTGCAGTGATGTAAGCGCCAACTTCAACGAAGCTGTTCTCATCAAGTAATGCATTGATTCTGTTACTTGCTGATGTTTGATTACTCATTTTGCAATCCTCCATTTTGAAATATTTGACGATCGCTTTTCCTCCTCTTTGGTATTGTTAAGAGAAAGACAAACTATCGTTTAGTAAATCCAATTTCTGCCGATTATAATAATATAATGTCAGCGGATAAAATTCAAGTATTTTTGAAATATTTTTACAATTTCAAAATATCCAGAAATCGAGGATCCGCTGCAGACAGTACGACAGCCCCCAGGCCGCTGCATCTTCCTCTGAGCAGTAGTGGCTCTGGCCGATTTCCTCCTGTCCGAGCCGGTAACGGACCACTCCGACTTCATCCCCTGCCTTCACCGGAGCATCCAGGATCGTTTTCATATCGTACTCTGCCACAGGCCGCTCCGTTTCCGATACCAGAAGATGAAAACTCCTCTTCTGTCCCGGACTTTCAGAAACTGCGTAAATCCAGTCTTTATACGCTCCTCCCAGCAGAGGGATCCGAAGTCTGTTTTCTTCAAAAGCAAAATCGCAATAGAAATAATTCTGTTTGCCATAGCTGTACAGTTTCTGTACATCCTCCCATTTCCAGGTTTTATGCGGAGGCCAGCCGCATCCTAAAAGTGTGAGGATAAAGCTCCTTTCACCGTCGGACAGTTCAGCCGCATAACAGTAGCCGGCGCCTCCGGTAAATCCGGTCTTTCCGGTCACAGCCTCCTGTGTCATATCCAGGAGAGCGTTATGATTCTGACAGCTGTAGGTATTATATCCCTCAGAGTCAGAAAAAGAATAACTTCGGCAGCGCGTTATCGTTAAAAATTCATCATGTTTTGGAGACATTTTCGTACAATAATGCAGGATTTTTGCCAGCTCAGCGGCTGTTGTACCATGACGGATCACCTCTCCATCTGCGTTTTGCTTCTCCGCATCCAGTCCGTTCGGCGTCAGGAACGTGGTATCCACACAGCCAATATCCTGTGCCTTGCGATTCATTTTTTCCGTGAAAACCTCGACGCTGCCGCTGATATGCTCCGCAATTGCCACTGCCGAGTCATTGTGGGACTCAAGCATCAGGGAATACAAAAGATCCTTAAGCCTGATACGGCTCCCGGTCGGCGCGCCAAGTTTCACCCTTGGCTGTCCTGCCGCTTTTTCTGAAATCTCACAAAAATCCTCCGGATTCCCAAGCTCCAGTGCAAGAATGCAGGTCATGATCTTTGTAGTGCTGGCCATAGGCCGTACCTGATGCTCGTCCTTTCCATACAAAATACGCCCACTGTCTGCATCCATCAGCACGGCACTCAGGGAATGCAGGGATAACTGCGGTTTCGCCTCTGATACCGGCCGACTGCTCTCAATTGCTATACTTTCCGTACCCTGCCACAGATCCTGCTCCGGGCATACGCTTCCCCACACCGCAAACCCGATGCTGATCCCTGCCATCAGTCCGATGATCCTGTTGTTCTTTCCTGTTCTGTTCAATTCACATGCCCCACGATTATCGCATTGTCTTTCTATCCTATTCTGGTAAAAATCCGGATATTCTGCTATGATAGGAAACATATCAGGCTCACCATGCAGCAACAGGAGGAATAGAATTGTGGAATCCAGAAAACGGCTGATCGGACTGCGCACTTCACAGATCCAGGAGGATCCGTTTGAACAGATGAGCCTGTTTGAAGATGAGCGGCAGAAGAAAATGCGGGCTATGGAAAAAGCTGTGGACCATATCCGCGGCCGCTACGGCATCGACAGCGTACAGCGGGCCAGATTTCTTAAGGAAAACAGCCCGACTCCCCACGCCGTAAGCCGTAAGAAACATTTAAATCAGGCATCGCAGCATAACACCGGAAAGGAATTCTGACAACATGGACCATATCATCCGCCACTCCTACACTGCTTCCATAAACGGACAGTCCGTAGAAGCACTGCTTCGCTCCCATGGATATTCCAAAAATCTGATCAACCGTATCAAACTGACTGAAGACGGACTGATGATCCGCGGGGCAAAGGTTTATACCACCTTCCGCATGAAAGCCGGTGACCGGCTGGATGTCACATTTGCAGAAGAGACTTCTTCGGAAAATATTGTTCCTGTGCGCATGCCGCTGTCCATTCTTTACGAAGATGAGGATCTGATGGTCATAAACAAAGCCGCGAATGTTCCCATCCACCCATCCCAGGGCAATTTCTCCAACTCTCTGGCAAATGGACTTGCCTGGTATTTTAAACAGAAACAAAAACCCTTTGTTTTCCGTGCCGTCAACCGCCTGGACCGTGATACCACCGGGCTTCTGATCGTCGCAAAAAATGCACTGAGCAGCTGTATCCTTTCTGATATGGTGAGGAACCGCCAGATTCACCGCACCTATCTGGCCGCAGTCAGCGGGAACCTCTTAGGACAGCCGGAAGGAACGATTGACGTTCCCATTGCGAGACTCCCGGGCTCCACGATCGAGCGTGTCCCGGACCCGGTCCACGGAGAAGCTGCGCTGACCCATTATGAGCTGCTCTTCTACCAGCCGCAAACCGACACCTCTCTCCTTAAAATTCACCTGGAAACAGGACGTACCCACCAGATCCGGGTCCATATGAAGCATATCGGCCATCCCCTCTACGGTGATTTCCTTTATAATCCGGATTACCGTTTTTTACAGCGTCAGAGCCTGCACTCCTGGAAGCTGTCCTTTTCACATCCGGTTTCCGGAATCCCCATGGAATTTACAGCCCCTGTCCCGGCGGATATGCAGCAGTTTTTACCAGATGCCCGAACAAATGCCTGCCCTGCAGTCACACAGTAACTTTGCACTAAATTCCGTACAAGTTTCGTTACGAAATTACCTTGAAATGAAATACCCGCTGCTCTATAATTGAAAGTCAGAACACTACTCAGAATGAAAAATATTGCTACAGGGGATTTATGCATGGAAGGTAAAAAAATATCCAACAGTACTATCATCAACGGGATAGCTCTCGGCTTCTCCGTTTCTTTTCTGATTTCTTCGCTGGTCGCAGCCATCTACACAGGAGAACTTGGCAGCATACTCCACGGCTGGTATCTTATCATGACATCACCAAGCCCGCTGGTTACAGACTATCTGGAGATCGGCGGTCTGCCGAGCGCCATGTTAAACGCCGGCGCCTGCGGCATGGCCTGCTGGCTTTTTATGGTCGGTTTAAAAGGAGATTCCCGTCCCAGCACACTGGCCGGTTATTTTCTTGTAGTAGCACACTGCTTTTACGGACTGAACTTTTTGACCATGTGGCCATGCTTTCTGGCCCCGTTTCTCTATCTTCGATTAAAGAAGCTGAATTTTAAAAACAACCTGCACGTCTGCATGTTCACAACTTCATTCAGCCCATTTATCGGTGAACTTTTATTCCGCTACACCCAGGATACCTTTGTGTTCGGGCATCCGACACTAACGGTCAGCGGCGTGCTTTTGACCATCGCTTTTTCGATCATGCTGGGCTTTATCGTACCGGCCATTCTCCCCGGGGCCCACGCATGGCACAAAGGTTACAACTTGTATAATGGCGGACTGGCATTCGGCGTGTTCGGTTTTTTCCTGTTTAACCTTTTTTACAACACCATGGGAATTGATCCATCTTCCAAGCTGACCCGCTTCAATCCGGTTTACGAACAGTTTGGCCGCTCCTTTCAGCTGTATGCCAACTGTTTTTTCCTGCTTGTTTTTATTATCTGCATTCTGACCGGATTTTTCTTAAACGGCAAAAGCTTTCTTGGATATGAAGAGCTGACCCGGGACACCGGACATCAGAGTGATTTTGCCTCTCAATACGGTATGCCGCTCTGCCTCATTAACATTGGCACAGTGGGAATATTCTTCCTGTTCTACCTGGATATCATCATGGTCTATACGGAAGGTGCCGGTTTTACCGGTGCCACCATCGGTGTGATCCTGGCAGCTCTGACTTTTACCTGCATGGGGCAGCATCCGAAAAATATCTGGCCGATTCTTGCGGGATATCAGCTTCTGTATCTATTCACACTGACGATCTGCTATCTCAACGGCAGAGAAATCAGCTGGACCATTACCACGCAGGGATACATCAACGGTGTGGCATTTGCCACCGGCCTGTGCCCGATTTCCGGGCGCTACGGCAGACGCGCCGGCATTGCCGCCGGCTTCATGTGCGCATCCATGTGTACCGCAACCTCTGCCCTGCACGGCGGCCTGGTGCTGTACAACGGCGGCTTCACCGCAGGTATCACAGCGCTTATACTGCTACCGATCCTGGAACATTACATTCCGGAAACCAGAAACTTTATGAACAATAAAAAGCTGAACAAAGAAGATATGATCGCAATTGTTGAAATGTTCCGAACCCATGACTGAGCAGCACATCGGCAATGCATCTGTTTTCCATGATACAAAAAAGAATGTGCCTTGGCACATTCTCGCGCCGAGGCGCGGTTGCTTCAGCAACCATCTACCTTTGCGCCGAGTGCGCATCCTCGCGGAGCGTTTTTATATGATAGGACGCAATTTCCTATCATATAAAAAAGGGCTTCGCACATCAGGGATCTAACCCTGTATGCGAAGCCCTTTTGGATAATGATTTTTTACCACACCGGAAACTGCCTTTCCCCATCCAAGAGGATACTCCCCAATGCAGACCAGCGTCCACCCAGAGAGACCGGCCTCCCCACGGACTGTGTTTCCCTTCAGATAATCCAGTACCTGGGGATCTTCCGGATCCAGACGGCACACAGATACTGCATGCTGAGGCTTCAGAAAATGAGAAAGCGCATGGGACGGCTCAAAACGTTTTGTTTTGAATTTCCCAAGATGCAGTCCGGGACGAAGCACTCTCAGACGGTCCAGTGCCGGCATGCCATCCGGCAGCATATATAGCTGATCTCCAAACAGGATCAGCTGGTCCATACCATCCTTTAACAGCGCATATCCTTCTTCCGTCAGGGACTTTTTGAAAAATTCCCAGAGATAGGCTCTGCCTGCTTTGTCATTCCAGTATTTTGGCTGTTTTCGCTTCCGGCTGTCTTCCGACGCCCAGGCTCCGTCCTTTTTAAGCAGGGCCAGATAATGTCCCTCTCCCTCCGACTCATGGGGCCAGATGCGGAAGGTGTACTTAAGATCTGTATTTTGATCCTGACTCCATTCCGGGTGCCCGCAGGACAGACCCTCAGGATATTCGCCCGGCTCCAGGCGCACTACCGAAAACTCCGGATGTCGTTTCAAAAAGTCAGAGATTCCGGCTTCATCTTCCTCCGGTGCGAACGTGCAGGTAGAATACACCATTCTGCCGCCCGGCTTTAACATCTCTGCCGCATTGTCCAGAATCTCCTGTTGGCGCTCTGCGCAAAGTTTTACATTTGCCTCACTCCACTCATTTCTGGCCTGTTCATCTTTCCGGAACATGCCCTCTCCGGAGCACGGCGCATCCACGACCATACAGTCAAAAAACTCCGGAAAAAATGAAGCCAGGGTTCCCGAATCCTCATTTGTCACGACAGCGTTGCCAATGCCCATACGCTCCACATTCTGGGAAAGGATCTTTGCCCGCGCCGGATGGATTTCATTGCTGACCAGAAGTCCGCGTCCTTCCAGACATGACGCGATGTGTGTTGTCTTGCCCCCCGGAGCCGCGCACAGATCCAGCACACGTTCACCCGGCTTTGGACCAAGCAAAGCCACAACTGCCATGGCACTGGGTTCCTGAATGTAATATACTCCTGCTTCATGGTAAGGATGGCGTCCCGGACGGCTCTCCCGGTCATAATAAAAGCCTTCCCGGCACCAGGATACCGGGCGCAGGGAAAACAAAGCCTGATTTTGACCGGCAAACTCCGCTGCCGGAACTTTCATGGTATTTACTCTGAGTCCCAGAGCCCGCTCTTTTTCATAGCTTGCAAGAAATGTATCGCATGCGTCTCCCAGCATTGCTTTCATTCTTGCCACAAATGCCTCTGGAAGTTTCCAGGTCTCCTGCTGCTGTTCCATCCGTTTCTCTCCTTTATCCGTTTATCCGGCAGCGATTCCTGCTCCCGGTTCTTATTTCCCGTAATTTATAACAAACAAATGAAGGGTTGTCACAACATGGAATCCAGGACATTCTGGAACCTGTCTGCAACAGCCCCTCCACTCTTTACAAAGTATACAGATACAACTGAGAATCCTGAACTATAAGGTTACCTTATAATCGTCAGAACCTTCTCCGTTTACAACATAGTAAGCAACATTTTCTTCCGGTTTTACATAAACTTCAATGGTTTTGATCTCTGCGCCCTTGTGGTTTGCTTCATATGCTTTCACTGCCTTGTCCAGAACATCTTTTGCAACGATCTGTTTGCCTGAGAACTCAATAACTACGCAAGCCTTCGGGTCTGCCTTCTTTGCAGGAGCTTTCTTTGCTGGTGCTTTTTTGGTGGTCTCGACTGGCTTTGCTGCCGGTGCTTCAACAACTGCTTTTACCGGAGTCTCTGCTTTAACCTCTGCAGCAGCTGTCTTAACTTCTGCTTTTGCGGTCTCGGTCTTCGGTGCTGCTTTTGCTGCTGCCTTAGCTGCGTTTCTTCTTGTTGCCATAGTTCTTATCCTCCTCATTCGATTCCAATTATGAATTGCTCCCCATCACCTGTTTTTGACAGACGATGATGGCATTATAAATCGGTTTCCTGTATTTGTCAATGTTTTCCAGTGGTTTCCAGGCCTCTGCGCACGTTTGTTCCGACTTTAATGCAAAATCATCTCCGCAATATAGACTGCCACACAGGCACCAATGGAAACACGGAACAGATTTCCGTCGATCCAGGCAAGAATCACCCCTGCCACAAATCCGACAATTCCCGTGATCCGGTTTCCTGTTGCAGAAAGGATGGACGGAAACGTCATAACCGAAAGACTCACATAAGGAACATAATATAAGAAAGACTGAATAAACGGATTCCTGATTTCCCTGCGGATCAGCGTCAGCGGTAAGGCACGCACGGTATAAATGGTCAGGAACATGACCAGAATGGAAGCGTAAATATTATGATGCATGCTGCTCCTCCTGTACCGGGAACAGAATTGCCGCTGCAGCCGAAATCAGCACGGTCAGCAGGATAATCTGAAACCCCGATGAGATATTTTTAAGTCCCGGAATGCTTTGGAATAAAAAGCTTACCGACATGGATATAACTACCACTACGGCAATGATCTTGTTCTTTCTTGCCGGCGGGATCACGACTGCAAGAAACATGCCGTATATGGCCACACTCATAGCGCTCATGACCGGGGCCGGAAGGACCATTCCTACAACCGTACCAAGAAAGGTTCCGATTACCCAGCCGGGGCCTGCCACACTGGCTGCACCGTATTGATAAAACGGATTCAGCTTTCCGGGAACTGTCATGGATATGCCAAAAATCTCATCTGTCACCGCATAAGACATGAAGATTCTGTGGAGAAATGGTCTGTTTGGCTGCACCTTCTGGGATAAAGCACTTGACATCAGCAGGTAGCGCATATTGATGACCACTGTAGTAACGATCATCTCCATAACCCCTGCTCCCGATCCGATCATGCTGATTGCCGCAAACTCCCCCGCCGATGCGAGCATCAACGCAGACATCAGAGAAGACTGCAGGGCATTCATCCCTGCCTTTCCGGCAGTAATGCCAAGCGTAAAAGCAACAGCAAAGTACCCAAGCGCGATGGGTACTCCATCGCGCATTCCCTTAAAAAAAGATATTTTGTCGTTTTGTTGTTCCATGGTCTGCATTATAACACATCCTGACGCATAATATGACGGATGCGCTCATCATTTAAACCGCGGATAACCTCAACAGCCATTTTGATGGTAGATTCGATATCTTCCTTTGCACAGAAGTTGTAGTGGGTATGCACATAACGGGACGGAATACCAAGAACCAGAACCGGAACAGCCTGATGGGTCAGATGGATTTTACCTGCATTGGTACTTCCTCCGCGTCTCACCGCATCCTGACATTTGATTCCGTATTTGTCAGCGATCTCATGTGCATAAGCCATAAATGCGTCATTTGCCACATAGCTGTTATCCATATGACGGATCTGCACACCTTTCTTTAAGCAGCCCTGTGCCACACCGGTGCGATAATAAAAATCATCCGCCGGTGAACCCTCAAACACAATCGCAAGATCCGGCTTTACCTGCTGCGCAGTCACGGTTGCACCACGCATACCAACCTCCTCCTGGGAAGCAAAGGCACCGACAACATCCACGGCCAGGTTCTCAGTCTCCTTCATCAGGGCTTTCATAGTCTCAATGATGCAGACGCATCCAAGACGGTTATCGAATGCTTTGCCTGAGCAGATGCCGTGCTTCTCGTCATAAGAAAAGGTCACATCCGGCATGATCGGATCACCGATGTGGATGCCGTAATCCTCTTCGATTTCCTGTCTGCTGCCTGCTCCAACATCCACCTTTAATTCCTCAATCGTCAGAGAATTGTCAGCCTTCTGGGCAGCCGTTAAGAAATGTACCGGCTTGGATGTAATGATTCCCTTGATTTTTTCGCCTTTGCTGTTGCGTACGATGACACTGTGGGCCGGAAGGCTGGTCATATGAAATCCGCCCAGGGTGATGATGCTGAGAAGTCCGTTATCCTCCACGTTCTGGACCATAAAGCCACATTCATCGGTATGCGCATCCAGCATAAACACCGGACGTTTTCCCTTTGCGTCCGGCATCGTCGCATATACATTATACATTGCGTCGTTTCTTAAATTCAGCCCCTCGCAATGCTTCTGTACCGCTTTCACAACCTCTTCTTCAAAACCGCTCGGGCCAAAAGCGTTGGTTAAATCCTCAATCGTCTTTAAATCTGCCATGATTCATATCCTCCCTGTATGTTCTTCTAATATACCACAAATGAATGCGCTGTCACAATATCCATCCAGTTTTTACTGGTAAAGCGGTTGGTGCGCGCGTCTACTGCCTTCATGCCCGGATAAAAGGACATCTGGTAAGCCTTTTTCAGATCCTTATAGTTTACCTCATAGGTAAACTGCTCCGGAAGCGTGACTTTGCATGCAGCAAGCTTTGCCTCTACATCACCGGAAAGCACCTCTGTGACAGAAGCCTTCAGATCTGCAATCACAGTCTTTGGTGATATGTTCCAGGCACTTCCGCCCACCCCCTTCTTGGAGGACACCGTCGTAATCTGCGGGACCAGCTCTTTTGACAGTTCACAGATTCGCTCATCACCGGATAAGAACAGCACCGGGACACCGTACATGGCCGCCGTATAAGTGTTCAGCATAAATTCACTCATACGCTTCCCGTTTAACTCAATAAAATTGCTGGCTCCCGTAGAGGTATGGCTCAGCGGACTTCCCGGATCGCCGGCCGGTGCATGATATCCAATATAAAACACAGCATCGAATGTCTCATCAAGACCATACATCATGTTGATGGGATGACCGCTCTTTCCTCGGATCAGAGTAACGTGCTCAGGCATGGCCATTACATCAATGTTGGTGGCATCTCCGTGTCCATCCTTTACTACGATCTCATCCACGCCGGCAGCCAGAGCGGCCTCGCAGACAGCCACGACCTCATTGGTCATCTGCTTTGCGTATTTCTGATAAGCCGGTTCTTCTTTGTGGGTTTCATAATTGAGGGTTGTTCCGGCACAGCCTTCAATATCCGCACTGATAAACAGTTTCATTGTTCGTGCCTCTCTTTTTATAAAAATTTCAATTGTATTTTTTCAAAAAACAGCAAAAGAGCCGGTTCATGGCATCTAGTCATCAACCGGCTCCTCTGCCATGTAATTGCTATTATGACTTTATTACTGATGGATCACCGCATTCTCCGCAGCTTTCGCGTTCCTCTTCGCTTCCTCGGTGTCGTACAGATGGCAATATACAAAATGATCGTCACCTGCCTGGTACTTCTGCGGAGCCTCCGTCTTACAGCGCTCCATACACATCGGACAGCGGGTGTGGAATTTGCATCCGGACTCTCCTACGATTCCGAATACCTCCCCGCGTCTTACCTCAAAATCTACATTATCGACTGCTTTCACATAGGACGGCTCTTTTCCAATTCCGCCCTTTACCGGGTAATACTGCTTAAGTCCCCAGACAACTAATAAATTGTCTGTCATCAGTCCTTACCCCCTTCTTTCACGCAGCGCCAGCAGCGGCTCTGGTGTCCGTCTCCGAGAAAGGTAGATGGTTGCTGAAGCAACCGCGCCATGTCCGACGCGCTGGAGCAGGACGTGTACCACTATCACCTTCATGTGGTCTACATTCCCGTCGTGGAAAAGCAAATCCTGTGGTCGAAACGCTGCATGGCGGCAAGCGAAGCGGCGAAAAACGAATAAAAGGGTTTTAGGGCTTCGTTGATTGTTGCGTTGGCAACCCCACCGCAATGGTAGTGCCCTTCTCCGAACTTTTCTCTACCCAAACGGAGCCGCCGTGGAGGTCGGCGATCTCCCATACCAGTGAGAGCCCCAGTCCTGCGCCACCGTATTCCCGGCTGCGAGACTTGTCCACCCGGAAGAAGGGCTGGAAGATACTGCGCTGATAGACCTCCGGGATGCCGCAGCCGGTGTCGGAGACGCAGAGCAGGAGCTTTTCCAACTCCTGAGTGACAGAAACCCGTACCGAGCCGC
>NZ_QUIK01000012.1:0-110066 GCF_003480105.1 Clostridium sp. AM42-4 | reverse complement strand
GGCAACTCACACGGCCCTTGTCATATACTTAAATTGTTACTTACTGTCGTGCAGCAATCTCTCCCTGCTGCTTGTAGATGGAGTCTGCATCAACTGCGGTGCGGACACTAGAAAGCGGATATACGATCGTATTCTTTCCGATCACGGTTCCCGGGTTCAGCACAGAACCACATCCAACCTCTACGCCATCGCCGATCATGGCACCAAATTTCTTTAAGCCAGTATCGATATCGCCGTCTGCTGCATGAACCTTTACCAGAGCCTTGTCAGAGCGGACATTGGAGGTGATGGAGCCTGCGCCCATATGAGCCTTGTACCCCAAAATGGAATCACCCACATAGTTGTAATGCGGAACCTGCACGCCATCAAATAAAATTACATTTTTCAGCTCGGTGGAGTTTCCTACCACTACGCCCTTACCAACAATCACTTTGCCACGGATAAATGCACAGTGACGTACCTCTGCCTCCGGTCCGATGATAGCCGGTGCGATGATGCCTGCAGTCGGTGCGATGTGGGCAGACTTGTGGATCCAGATTCCCTCTGCCGGGTTTGCGTATTCTTCCTTCGGCAGGGTTGCGCCCAGACGTTCTACAAAATCACCAATGTGAGCCAGGGCTTCCCACGGGTAGGTAAACTGCTCTAACAGTTCCTTCGCCATGGTATTCTCCAGTGTATACAGGCTGCTAATCTTCATTTCTTCTTTTTTCATGACCATTTCCTCTTTTCTTTCATTTGAAATATATGTTTACTTCTTTTTGTAATTCTGCCCAGCTGCCTCAAAGTATTCCCGCAGCTGGTACTGGTTGTTTAAGCGTAAAACCCCATAGGTCCGGCCAGCCACAAAGCGCTCCAGCTTTTCCATATATTCGTCCGGGGTAATGGAGCCCTCTGCTACGTAAGTCAGACCCTTTTCCCAGCTGGCAGTCAGTTCCGGGTTTAAAAGCTGGCGGATGGATGCACCAACCACATCAAAAACCAGCTCTCCGAGAAGTGTCGGCGTGATGATCTGGGTTTTTCCGTTCAAGGTCAGGTATTTGATATTGACCAGCTTTTTCAGGATCTCTGCACGGGTCGCACTGGTTCCGATGCCGCTTCCTTTGATCTGTGCACGGAGATCTTCATCCTCAATGAGTTGTCCGGCATTTTCCATAGCAAGGATCATGGAACCGGAGGAATAGCGCTTTGGCGGGGATGTCTCCCCCTCCTTGATGGCAAAGCCATCTGCCGGAAGCGTCATCCCCTTCTTTAAGGATGCCAGCATGGCAATGAAGGCCGGGTTTTCCAGATCCTTTTTGTTGGTCTCCGATTCTTCCTTATCGTCCCCGTCCGCATCCGGAGTCTGCGCGGCAGGAGCGGATGTGTCGTCTATCTTTTTCCGCTTTGCTACTTCTGCTACCTTTAAATACCCCGGCTCTGTGAGTACCCGGAAGCTGGTGAAAAAATGTTCCTGTCCGCAGGCCAGCTCCAGGGCATATTTCTGGTAAACCGCTGCCGGATAAAAGATACTTAAAAATCTTCTTGCGATCACTTCATAAATTTTTAAAGACAACGGGGACAGGCTTCGCATGGCGCCAAAGCCCTGTCCGGTCGGGACGATCGCATAATGGTCTGTGATCTGCTTATCATTGACATAACGCGTCTTTGCAATTCCCTGATAGGCATTCTGCTCCAGAATTTCCTGGGCAAAAGCCTTTACCGGCTCAAAATTGCGTAATCCTCCGATATTTTTTGCGATTTCCTTTGCCACTGCAGTGGAAAGGACACGGGCATCGGTTCGTGGATACGTCACCAGCTTTTTCTCGTACAGCTCCTGCACAACCTTTAAGGTTTCATCCGGGCTGATCTTAAACATTTTAGAACAGTCATTCTGAAGCTCGGCGAGGTTATAAAGAAGCGGCGGGTTTTTTGTTTCCTTTTTCCGCTCCACCTTGCTTAGAACACCCACCAGTGGATCATTTTCTTTTAGCTGGCTGATGAGGCATTCCGCATCCTCCCGTTTTTTGAATCCATTTTCCTTATAAAGCTTCGGCGACTGGAAATAGCGGGAACCCTCCACACTTCTCCACTCTGCGTCAAACTTCATATCCTGGGACAGAAACGTGCCGATAACACGGTAGAATGGAGTTTTCACAAAGTCCCGTATTTCCCGTTCCCGGCGCACCACCATACCAAGTACACAGGTCATAACACGGCCAACCGAAAGCACGGTCCGGTCAGCTTTTAAGAAGGCCGAAATCGTGGGGCCATATTTTAAAGTCAGCAGACGGGAAAAATTAATTCCCATCAGATAATCTTCTTTCGCCCTGAGGTAGGCAGAAGCTGCCAGATTGTCGTATTCGCTCCAGTCCTTCGCCTCGCGGATGCCGCGCAGGATTTCCTCCTCTGTCTGGGAGTCGATCCAGACGCGCTTGCGTGTTTTTCCTTTGACACCAGCCATCTGGTCTACCAGACGGTAAATATACTCTCCCTCACGTCCGGAGTCTGTGCAGATATAGATGGTGTCAATGTCCGGCCGGTTCAACAGGCGGCTGACAATGGAAAACTGCTTTGACACGCCATCGATCACCTGGTATTTAAACTCCTTTGGCAAAAATGGCAGCGTCTGCAGGCTCCATCGTTTGAGTGCCGGATCGTAAGCCTCCGGATAACTCATCGTAACCAGATGTCCCACACACCAGGTCACTACGGCAGTATCGGACTCGATGTAGCCGTCCGACCGTCTTGCAGAAATCTTTAACGCATCGGCAAACTGCTGTGCTACGCTGGGTTTTTCTGCGATATATAATGATTTTCCCATAAAATCAGGATTCCTTTCTATTTCAGTTGCCCTACAGGGGAACATGCCCGCTGATCAGCGGACGCGCCACTGGCACCTCCTCAATATGTAATGCAACAACAACAGGCGTACGCAGTCCGCGCCGCCTGTAACTTTTTTTTTAATGCTGTTTCTGGATATAATTCTGGTAAGCCAGCGTAGTTGCCAGATCTGCATGCCCGAGCATCGTCTGGACTGCCTGGATATCTGCACCACTGCTGATCAGATGTGCTGCAAAGGAATGACGCAGGGTATGCGGGGTGATATCCACCTGAATGCCAGCCTTATCGCCATAATATTTAACTATTTTCCAAAAGCCCTGTCTGGACATCTGCCTGCCGCTGCAGTTTGTAAACAGCCAGACTGACTCATTTTCCTTTATCAGCTCCGGCCTTGCCTGATCCAGATAGGTTTTCAGATACTGGTTCACCTTTTTACCGAAGGGGATCATGCGCTCCTTTTCCCCATCCCGGCAGATAAGAAAACCGACAGACAGATTGACATCCTGAAGCTTTAAGCCGATCAGCTCAGAAACTCGGATCCCGGTAGCATAAAGAAGCTCCAGCATCGCCTTGTCGCGGATTTCCTTTGCACTGGTTCCATCCGGCTGTTCCAGAAAGCGGTTTACTTCTTCCACAGAAAGGATCAGCGGAATCTTTTTTTCGATTTTCGGTGTTTTCAGAAGCTCGGCCGGGTCTCTGTGGATGTTTCCCTCCATAAATTCGTAATGGAAGAATGCCTTTGTGGATGCCAGAATGCGGGAAATGGTTGTGGTTGCCTTTCCTTTTCTCTGCAGATAAGAAATATACGCATTCAAACTGGTCTTTGTCACCCTGGACGGCTCTTCAATTCCCTGACGTTCCAGATACTCTTTCAGCTGTCTTAAGTCTCTCTGGTAAGATACCACCGTATTTCTGGATGACTGTTTTACATCCTCAAGATAATGAATAAAAGCCTCAATCTCTGTCGTCATGTTCTTAAAACCCCAATTTCCCAAAAATGATGAATACCATTATATCCGCATTTTTCAATAAAATCAAACACATATTTCCATTATTTTTGCCCATTTTCCGATGATTGACATAAAAATACAACATGTTGGAGACAGCGTTTCTTTCCGCTCAACATGTTGTAAATTCAGAATTGTATTTTTTTAGAACAATTCATGGATGCACCGATACTCCATGCGTCCTAATGCTGTCAGACTCTCACAGGCATTTCAGAAGCAGCGGATTCACATAAAGCTCCAGCCAGATTCCTGCCGCCAAAAGAAACAGTGTAATACAGATAAGGCGGTCCTTTTGTACTGGCCGCTCGGATCCGCCAGCAAACAAAAGCAAAAACAGACAGGACAGGTAGGCAAGATCCTGCGGAAAACCTGCCACCAGAAACAGAACGCCACCCATGATCCCGCGGCCCCAGACAAAAAGGCTCAGATTGCTTCCTATATAAAAACCTGTCAGAATCCCCAGAAGCAGACTTCCTGTTTTCCGGAAGCGGCACCGGGTTACTGCAAAAACAGCCGCCATCTCCAGAAAGCGGGCCACAAGCAGAAACACCCTGTCTGCCCGGCCTCGCAAGGACACACGGCTCCAGTAGTCTGCCATTTCTCCGTACAGCACCTCATAATTTACAATGTCTTTATAAAACACTCCGTTGCATAACAGCACGGCAAACAGCCATCCAGCAAAAACAGCTGCAGCAAGTGTTATTATAAAACGATCTGTCCGCATCAGCAGCACCACCATTTTTTGCAGCTTATCTGCTATAGGAAATCCCGGCTGCATCGTTTTTCTATCTTATGCAGCCGGAGGGAAAAAATATTCGCTTCTGTTCCTGCTTGTGTATCCAGCAAATCTTTTTACTTTCCGTATTTTGCTGCATACGCCATAATGGCTGCCACAGTCTTGGCATCCGTCATCTTGCCTGTATAGATCAGCTCCTGCAGATTCTCCAGCTTCCAGCGCTCTACATTGATTGATTCATCCTCATCCAGTTGCTGCTTCGACGGGATCAGGTTTCTTGCTACAAACACATCGATCGCCTCATCGCAAAATGCAACCGTTGTGTTTAAACTCATCAGATATTCTAGCTTTTCACAACGGTAACCGGTCTCTTCTTCCAATTCCCGGTAAGCACACTCAATCTTTGGCTCGCCAGGAGCATCCAGCTTGCCTGCCGGAATCTCCAGAGTTTCGCGGTCCAGAGCATTACGGTACTGACGGACCATAAGAAGCCGTCCATCGTCCGCTACAGCAACTACAGCAGCCGCACCATCATGATGGATAAAGTCCCAGTGCGCCTCATGCCCATTCGCGATCACGGTATCTTCATAAATTTTCAGGATCGTACCTGTGTATTTGAGCTGTCGGTCTTTGCGGATGACCGGCTCAACTTTTCTCTGATTTTCTGACTGTTCTGTGCCCTGACTCTTTTTTTCCTCCATGCTCATACTGATTTCCTCCATTCCGTTTCGGTATCTGATTTCCTTTTCTGATTCTGTTTTCTTTTTCTGATTCTATTTTCTAGTTTCTTTTTTGATTCTGTTTTCAGCCTTTCCATGCCATTCTCCGGCAGGTCCTGCCATCGTTTTTCTTTTATCTTCCCGCTTACTGGATCCCCTTGCATTTTGCATAACAGGCATCGGTTGCCTTGATCAGGGCATTTCGAAGACCATATTCTTCCAGCGCAGCCACACCTGCAATGGTGGTACCACCCGGTGAACATACCTTATCTTTTAACATTCCCGGATGTTCGCCCGTTTCCAGCACCATTTTCGCGCTGCCAAGCACCGTCTGGGCCACCAGCTTATATGCATCAGCACGCGGGATCCCATACTTTACGGCACTGTCTGCCAGCGCCTCAATGAACATGTATACATAAGCCGGAGAACTGCCACTGGCGCAGACTACAGCATCCATCAGTTTTTCATCCACAACCGTCATGCGCCCAAAGGAGGTAAACAGGGTCTCGATCATCTGCTGCTCCTCTTCAGAAAACAATGCTTTATCATAGCAGACTCCCGTCATGCCTTCCCCAACTAACGCCGGAGTGTTCGGCATGGCACGAACGATCCGGCACGCTTTTCCAAACCGCTCCTGGAGATTTGCGATAGAAATGCCCGGTGCGATTGAAATGATGATCTGATTTTCGGTAACCGCATTACGGATTTCCCCGATCACGGTATCGAACTGCTGCGGTTTTACCGCCATGATCAGGCAGGTGCTTTCTTTTGCACAGCTTACGTTATCTGCTGCATAAGAAACTCCGGTTTCCGCAGAAACATGCTCCATATGCTCCTTGTTCCGCGCGGAAAAGATAAGCTGATCCGGCTCCACTGTCTTTAAAAGTCCCTTTAAGATTGCGTATCCCATGTTGCCCATACCGATAAATCCAAACTGCTTCATGTCCGTTCCTCCTGTCTCTTATCTCAATCTAATAATACCACAAAAGGCGCGTACTTTCCATACGCGCCTTTGCCAATATCCGGTTTCTATATTCTATACAAGAAATTTCTATCTGCCGTTTGCCGGCTCCATGTGAATGTTTTTTCCTTTGATGCGGGCATTCTTCATGCACTCCAGCACTTCCTCTGCGCAGTCCTGCGGAACTTCTACGAAGGTGTACTTGTCATACATATCGATGCTGCCTACCAGACGTCCGGAAATACCGGATTCGCCTGCAATGGCACCCAGAATGTCGCCCGGTTTTACTTTCTGATCCTTACCAATGTTGATAAACAGACGGGCCATATCGGCATCCTGATTCTTTCCTCTGCCGCCACGGCTGTTTCTTCCATCTTTGCCCTTACCATCTCTTCTGCCGCGTCCGTTTCCACGGTCACCGCGGTCACGTCTGGAATCCAGATCATCTAAGGATCTTGCCGGACGGTTATCGAAAATGATGTCTTCATTTTCTTCGCCCATGTTCATACGCAGCAGTGCTGCAGCCAGCTCTAACGAGGTGTAATCCTCCTCCAGCAGCTTTTTCTCCAGAATATGGGAAATACGGCTTAAATCCATATCGGTCAGGACTTCCTTTGCCTGATCCAGGATCTTTTCTGCCTTGATCTCGGTGATATCATCCAGAGACGGGATTGCCTGTGGAATGATCTTGGTCTTGCAGTAACGCTGGATATCGCGCAGCTTATACACCTCGCGGCCTACCACAAAGTTAAACGCGATACCCTCGCGACCTGCACGTCCGGTACGTCCGATACGATGTACATAGTACTCGTCATCCTGCGGGATATCGTAGTTGAATACCGCCTCAACATCATCGACATCGATACCGCGGGCAGCCACATCGGTTGCAACCAGGATCTCGGTGCGTCCGTTGCGGAAACTGTTCATAACGCGGTCACGCTGTACCTGCTTTAAGTCTCCATGCAGTCCCTCTGCAAAATAACCACGTCCCTGCAGCTCAGTCACCAGCTCATCGACCTGCTTCTTCGTATTGCAGAATGCCACAGAAAGCTTCGGAGCGTACATATCGAGCAGACGGCACATAACCTCAACTTTGGTCTTCGGTTTTACTTCATAATAATACTGAGTTACCTTCGGCACGGTAAGCTCCTTCTTTACCACCTTGACAATCTGCGGATCCTTCTGGAAATTCTCCGCGATCTTCTGGATGGCTGCCGGCATGGTAGCGGAAAACATAACCGTCTGGCGCTCCTCCGGAAGCTGGCTTAAGATGGTCTCCATGTCCTCTAAGAAGCCCATGTTCAGCATCTCATCTGCCTCATCCAGAACAACGGTATGTACCTGGTCAAATTTCACGGTCTTGCGGCGCATATGGTCCATCACACGGCCCGGAGTACCGATGATAATCTGGGTACCGTCTTTTAAACCGCGGATCTGACGCACGATATCCTGTCCTCCATAAATTGGAAGAATCTTGATTCCATGCATGTATTTTGCAAGATTACGGATCTCATCTGCCACCTGGATGGCAAGCTCACGGGTCGGGCAAAGGGCGATCGCCTGCAGTTTTTTCTTTTTCGGGTCGATCTTCTGCAGAAGCGGGATACCAAACGCAGCTGTCTTACCGGTTCCTGTCTGTGCCTGTCCGATGATATCGTGGCCTTCCATCTCTACCGGGATGGCTTTTGCCTGAATCGGGGAAGCCTCCTCAAATCCCATATCGGTCACTGCACGCAGGATGCGGTCGTCTAACTGTAACTCTTCAAATTTTACTGTTTCCATTCATTTTCCTCATTCTATTCTAATCTGTTTTCAAGGGAACACGCAGGTCAATTCCTGTGGGAGAATCCTGCGTTCTCAGGCATGCAACCACCTGCCTCCGACAGATTTTTGCATACGATTTCCATAAAAAAAGAAGATTCAGGATGGTTTCTGAATCTTCTTCAGCACAATTTTGTATTCTAACATACGGAAATTGGAATGTCAATTTTCTTTTCGCGTGCAATCTGGAAGTCTAATCTAGAAGTTTCCGTCCGGCGAAAGTCCCTGATTCACTCCGTATGTATTATAAATCTGCCCAAACGTTCCTTTCGGTGCCTGTGCAATGAACGATGCCCCACTGCCGTACTTTCCATAAAGCTGCATGATCTGCTTCATCTGCTCCCGGTCAATGGCCACACAGCCGGAGGTGTAATCCTTGAATTCTCCGGAGCAATGTAAAAACAAAGCGGAACCCTGGTTTTTGATTCCATTTGGATTAAAGCCTGCGTCAATGACATAATCATAATATCCGGCATAACCGGAGGTTCCGACCTGTTCGCCCTCTCTCGTACTTCCTTTTACCAGACGGTTGGAATCATCTTCCCATACATAGGAGGTATCCACCTGAATGTAGTCGGACGGAAAGCCTGCTTCCGTCTTTGCCTGGCCAAACGGCGTGTTCATTTTGAACACACCGATCGGCGTGGTTTTATCGCCGGACTGGCGGTGATTGCTCATTCCGTTCATACCAAGATGACCGGTGGTCTCCACCCGTTTTTCCCAGTTCGCAGCTGTGCTGCTCCGCTCAAATGCGTAGACATCGCAATTGGAAGCACCGGTTCCTTCCACGACGACCAGTACCCGGGCTTCTTCCGGGAGTACGAAGCGGGATACATCCGCTGTTCCTGCCATGGCAGAAGCTGCTGCCTGCGCACCCACAGAAACAGAAGCTTCTACGGTCACTGCTTTTCTACCTGTCTCATTTTCCATCTGATTTCCTGCCTCCCCGCTTTCTTTTCCGCCCGGTGCGTCAAAACTTACCTGCACGGATTTCGTTGCTTCATGATCAGTCTGTTCTGCCATTTCCGAAGTCTGCATAGTGCCTGTTGCTGCGTTTGCTCCGCTTCCTGCCGTTAAAACCGGCGCAGACAAAATGGCTGCAGCCATATAAATTCCTGCATGGATTCCCATGTTTCTTCCTCCATCTGTACTTTATGTGCCTTATACTTTAAACCGATACCCGACGCCCCAGATCGTCTCAATGTACTGCGGCTTCGCGGTATTGAACTCAATCTTCTCGCGGATCTTCTTAATGTGCACGGTCACCGTAGCAATGTCACCGATGGAATCCATATCCCAGATTTCCCGGAACAGCTCTTCCTTCGTATATACATGATTTGGATTCTGCGCAAGGAAGGTTAAAAGATCAAATTCCTTTGTAGTAAAGTTTTTCTCTTCTCCGTTCACCCAGACTCTGCGGGCGGTCTTATCGATCTTTAATCCACGGATCTCAATGATCTCATTTCCCGGGTTGCCACTTCCGATCAGGCGCTCATAGCGAGCCAGATGCGCCTTTACACGCGCTACCATCTCACTCGGGCTAAATGGCTTGGTCATGTAATCATCGGCTCCAAGTCCAAGTCCACGGATCTTGTCGATGTCGTCTTTTTTTGCGGAGATCATGATAATCGGCGTATTTTTCACCTGGCGGAACCGTCTGCAGATTTCAAATCCGTCCATGCCCGGAAGCATCAGATCCAGGATCAGAAGATCAAAATCTTCGTTTAAGGCACGCTCCAGTCCTACATCTCCCTGCTCCTCCAGTTCTACTTCAAATCCGCTTAACTCCAGATAGTCCTTCTCAAGTTCTGCGATGCTGGTTTCATCTTCAATGATCAGAATTCTGCTGCTCATTCTGTATTACCTCCTGATATTTTCTCAGCACAAAATGCATCTCTGTGCCGATTCCTTCTTTGCTGGTCGCCCAGATGCGGCCGCCATGATCTTCAATGATCTTTTTGACAATGGAAAGTCCGATCCCGCTTCCACCCTTGGACGAATTCCGGGATGAATCCGTGCGGTAAAACCGGTCGAAAATATACGGCAGATCCTTTGCCGCAATCCCCTTACCATTATCTTCGATTTCAACCTGGATAAAATCACCCACATCCTTGATGCGGATATTGATGATTCCCTTTGGTTTATCTAAATATTTCACCGAATTGCTGATGATGTTATTGATGACGCGCTTCATCTGCTCCGCATCCGCGATCACCTCTACGTCTTCATTTACATAGTTGAAATATCCCAGCTCAATCCCCCGGGATTCCATATCCAGCCCGACTTCTTCCGCGCAGTCACGAAAATAGCCATTTACATTGATCCGGGAAAAGGTGTACGGGATCTTATTGGTATCGATCTTGGAATAAAAGGTCAGCTCATCGATCAAACGGTCCATATCATTGGCCTTGTTGTAGATGGTCCGAATGTATTTGTCCAGCTTTTCCGGTGACGAAGCCACACCATCTAAAATGCCTTCCACGTACCCCTTGATCGCTGTGATCGGCGTCTTCAGATCATGGGAAATGTTACTGATCAGCTCTTTATTTTCATTGTCATACTGGATTTTCTGCTCGGCACTCTCCTTTAACCGGATGCGCATCTCCTCAAAATCCTGGCAAAGCTCGCCAATTTCATCATCTTCCTCGATATCCAGGGTAAAGTCCAGATTGCCGTCCCGGATTTTCCGGGTCGCTTCCTGCAATTTACTTAACGGACGCAGGACAGAACGGTAAACCCAGATTGTCAGGGAACCGCAGATAAACATCAGCATGAGTACCGCTGTGATCATAAGCTGGGCGATCATACTCTTGACCTCCGGACCAAACTGATCCATCCGGTAAACCATGAAGATCCGTCCCACAGACAGCATCAGCCCCACAAACAAAATAGGCAGTACACTGAACGTGACAAATGCAATGGCAAGACGCGTTTTTAATTTCATAAAAATACACCTCTTTCTACTGGTATCAGTATACCATAAAGAGGTGTATTCCGTTTATAAAACTATTCTAAATTTTCCAACAATTATTTATGATCGTTTACGCAACGCATGGACCGCAACATTGCAGCTTCCACAACACATCCAGTTAGTTTCCGCATTCAATGCTGATCTCGTTAAACTTCTCCAGAATGTGATCGATCTGAATCTGTTTCTTTTCTTCTCCTGCCTTGTCGATGATCACATGTCCCTGATGCATCATCAGCAGGCGGTTGCCGTACTCAACCGCATAGCGCAGGTTGTGGGTGACCATGATGGTTGTCAGATGCTTTTCTTTTACGACCTTGTCTGTCAGTTCCATAATGATGTCTGCGGTTTTCGGATCCAGCGCTGCCGTGTGCTCATCCAAAATCAGAAACTCGATCGGTGTCATGGTGGACATTAAAAGTGCCATAGCCTGACGCTGGCCGCCGGAAAGCACTCCGACCTTCACATCCATCTTATCTTCCAGGCCAAGTCCCAGCATGTGGAGCTGTTCCCGGTAAAATTCAATGCGCTGGCGGTTCGTGCCGGGGCGTAAGTTAAACGGTTTTCCCTTGTTGTCAGCCAGTGCCATATTTTCCAGGATCGTCATGGACGGGCAGGTTCCCATTGCCGGGTTCTGGTACACACGGCCGATCCGTCTCTGCCGCTTAAACTCCGGCATATTGGTGATGTCCTGACCGCCGATCCTGATCTGACCATCATCCAATGGGATGCTGCCGCAGATCAGGTTCAGCATGGAAGTCTTGCCGGATCCATTGGAACCCACCACCGACACAAACTGTCCATCCTCGATGGAGAGGGAAAAATCATGGAAAAGGCACATCTCGTTGACCGTGCCCGCGTTATAGTATTTGTGGATATGGCTTAACTCAAGCATGTGCCTTTACCTTCCTTTCTTTCCGGTTGCTCGCAACCAGAATGATCAAAAATAGAACTGCCGTGATCAGCTTTAAATCCGACGCTGCCATGCCCAGGGCGATTGCCAGGGATACGCAGGCTTTGTACACGATAGAACCGAAAATAACTGCCGTCGTTGCTTTCACGCTGCGGAAGCGCTTCAGCAGCTTCGTACCGATGATCACACTCGCCAGGCCGATGACCATGGTTCCGGTACCGGTGCTGACCTCAAAAAAGCCTTTCTGCTGGCAGTATACACAACCAGCCAGGGCAACAAAGCCATTTGCAAGGGCCAGGCCAAGAATCTTGACCATTCCCTTATCTTTCGCAAGAGAAGTAACCAGCACCTCATTATCGCCGACCGCCCGGAGCAGATACCCGGCACGGGTTTTTAAAAACAGATCCAGTAAAACCTTGCAGACCAGAACGATCACAAACAGGATAATGCAGACCAGATACGGATCCAGTGCTTTCGGAACAACCGCTTCCAGAAATGCATTTTCAAAAATCGTTTCCTTGCTGAAGATCGGCAGGTTTGCCTTTCCCGCGATCCTTAAGTTGATGGAATACAGTGCCGTCATCATAATGATGCCTGAGAGAAGATCCCGCACCTTCAGCTTTACATGGATCAGGCCGGTGATGCATCCGGCTAAGAGTCCTGCCGCAAAGCTGATCAAAAGTGTAAGCACCGGATGCACGCCCTTTAGGATCAGCATCGCTGTGACAGCCGCTCCCATCGGGAAAGTTCCGTCCACAGACAGATCCGGAAAATCCAGGATTTTATAAGTAATGTATAAGCCGAGTGCCATGATCGCGTAGATCAGACCCTCCTCAATGACGCCAATGATGATAGACATGTGTTTCCTCCGAATTTCTAAACGCACAGGACGGGGCAGCCCTGCTTTGTGTGATGATGAGTCTGCCCCGTTATGTTCTGCATCCTAGTTTGTTGTGATTTCATCGAACAGTGCTGCCGCATTATCAGAAAGCTCTGCCGGAATGGTGATGCCAAGGTTTTCAGCCACCTTGTTGTTGCCGTAGAAAGCAGCCTCTTCAATGACTTCAAAGTTCATCTCGCTTGCTTTCTTCTCGCCCTTTAATACCTTTGCTGCCATCTTGCCGGTCTGCTCGCCAAGGCTGACGTAATCCAGTCCGACGGCTGCCAGACAGCCAATCTTAACCTGCTCGATCTCGCTTCCGAATACCGGGATGTTCTTCTTTGCAGCCTTATCCAGGATGACCGGAAGGGAGCTGACTACGGTGTTATCGGTTAAGTTGTTGATGCAGTCAACCTTCTCAACCAGTGCATCTGCTGCCAGCGGAATGTCTGCCGTGGAAGAAATGCCGCTCTCTACGATCTCAAAGCCATACTCCGGAGCTGCTTTCTTGTATTCCTCAATTGCGGAAACGGAATTGATCTCGCTGGTGCTGTACATGATACCGATGGTCTTTGCATCCGGAAGCATGGTGCGGATCATCTTTAACTGGCTCTCTACCGGAAGTTTATCGCTGGTACCGGTGATCTCACCAACCGGGGTTCCATCTGCATTGGCAAGCTCTGCCAGTACCGGATCCGTTACTGCGGTATAGATAACCGGGATGTCGGCATCTTTTGCTGCGCTGTATGCACTCTGCGCGATCGGGGTTGCAATGGCACAGATCAGGTCGGCTTTCTTGGAAATAAAGTTGTTCATGATCTGGCTTGCGGTTCCGCCGTCTGCCTGTGCGTTTTCATACAGGACAGTCAGGTTCTTACCCTCTACGATACCCTCATCTGCAAGGCCCTGTAAAAATCCGGTGCGGCAGTTATCCAGGGAACCATGCTCTGCGAACTGTCCGATACCTACGGTATACTCACCCTCTGCAACTTCCGGTGCCTCTGCTGCATCTGCACTGCTTTCCTCTGCTGCCTGTGTCGTGGTTTCTGCTGCCTTGGTATCTGCTGCAGTTGTCTCTGCGGTCTTGCTGCCACATCCTGCCAGTGCCATCATTGCTGCCATTGCTGCTGCCATAACTTTCACACTTTTTCTCATAATCAAATCCTCCTTGCCTGTTCTGGTTTTTCATTGTTTTCTACAAGGACAACCCTTAGGCCGGATGCCTGTTCCTGCTAAGTGTTTTCCCGGATCGTATTTCCTGAAAGTTTCATAGGACGCACTTTCCGGAAAATAAAAAAGTCCCAAATACAGATTTCATTCTGTATTTGAGACGAATTCACTTAATCCGCGGTACCACTCAAATTGGTTTGCACCCACTCACCCGTATACTAACATATACGCCGCCAGGTAACGGTTGCGGTTTCCGTCAGTCCCTACTCCCATGTCTTACGAATGTTTTCGTTTTCCCTGGTTTCAGATCTGCCCTCGAAAGTCCATTCAGCAATCCCTTCCATACTGCAATCCCACCGCCTGCAGCTCTCTGTGATATCAGCGAAGTGCTTACTCCTCTTTCTCATCGGTTTGTCTTTGTTGGTACATATCATAATGCGCGAATTTGGATTTGTCAACTACTTTTTTTCTGACAATATGGCGGCTCACAAAACGGTCAATATTTTCTAACGGTTGGGAGAGACTGTTGCAGGCTGGTTCCCGTCTACGCTACTGGCTACGCTATAGATTTAGTTTGTCGTAGCTCTTACTCAGATAAATATCCAACCGTTCTTTCAGTGGCTGATATTCTTCGCTCTCCAGATTTGGATCCTGTTTCAGGATGTGATTCACTTCTTCGGATACGGTTTTTAATAAATTTGCATCCGTAAAGATATCCGCAATTTTAAATTCCATGTCACCGCTCTGACGCACGCCAAAAAAATCGCCGGGACCGCGCAGCTTTAGATCCTCGGAAGCGATATAAAAGCCGTCGTTGGAGCGGTTTAAAATATCCAGGCGTTCCTGCGTTCCGTCCTGGTCCGAGCAGTTGACCATGATACAGTAAGACTGGTGGGCGCCCCGGCCCACGCGTCCGCGCAGCTGGTGAAGCTGTGCCAGTCCAAAACGTTCCGCATTTTCAATCATCATGACCGTTGCGTTTGGCACGTTCACACCGACCTCCACAACCGTGGTGGAAACCAGCACCTGAATCTCACCGGACGCAAACCGCTCCATGATCTGATTCTTTTCTTTGCCTTTCATTTTGCCGTGCAGATACTCTACGGTAATGCCAGCCGGAAGCTTTTCCCGCAAAATTTTTGTGTAATCTAGTACATTTTCCGCCTCGATCAGTTCGCTCTCCTCTACCATCGGACAGATCACATACGCCTGGCGTCCGGCTGCCACCTCGCGGGCAATAAACTTATAAGCTTTGTCACGGTAACCGGTATCTACCACACAGTTTTTAATGGGCAGACGCTCCGCAGGCATCTCATCGATGATGGAAATGTCCAGATCTCCATAAAGAATGATGGCAAGTGTCCGTGGAATCGGAGTCGCACTCATGACCAGCACATGAGGTGTCAGCTCCGAGTCCGTTTCACTTCCCTTGTTTCCCAAAGCTTCCCGCTGGCCCACACCAAACCGGTGCTGCTCGTCGGTAATGACCAGGGCAAGACGGTCGTAATGAACTTTCTCCTGGATCAGTGCATGGGTTCCCACGATGATATCCGCCTCATGAGACGCTATTTTCTCGTAGGCCAGACGTTTTTCCTTTGCCGTCATGGACCCGGTGACCAGAACCACCTGTTTCTCAATACCATACGTTTCAAACAGTTCCGTGATTGATTCGTAATGCTGCTTTGCCAGTACCTCAGTCGGTGCCATCATGGCTCCCTGGCATTCGTTCATGGCAGTCTCTAATAATGCCAGCACCGCCACAATGGTCTTGCCGGATCCCACATCGCCCTGCACCAGCCGGTTCATGACCAGACCGCTCTCCAGATCCTTCCTCACTTCCTCCAGCACTTTTTTCTGGGCGCCGGTCAGTTCATAAGGCAGGGATGCCAAAAGCCGGTCAATCTCAGACGATCTTGAGATGATATAGCGGCTCCTTAGATCCTGACGTTTTTCCTTTAACCGGCGCACCGAAAGCAGGAAGAACAAAAACTCATCAAACACCAGGCGCTTTCTGGCAAACAGCAATTCTTTTTTATCTGCCGGAAAATGAATATGCTCAATGGCATAATTATATTCCGCCAGTTCATAGCGGCTGCGAAGTTCTTCCGGAAGATACTCACGCTCCATCTGCCGCTGCAAAAGAGCCTGCTGCACCGCACGGGTGATTGCCTTATTGCCCAGCCCTTTTGTCTGTCCATACACCGGCTGCATGGAATGCATGACACCCCGGTACTGCTCCGGTGTGAACACTTCCGGCTGTTCCATGGTCAGCCGCCCGCTTTTTTTGACCACACGGCCACGGAATACCAGGATCTGGCCCATCTGCAGGACATTATGCAGATACGCCATGTTATACCAGGTCAGCTGCAGGGTTCCCGTCATATCCCGCACATCCGTAATGATGACCTGAATATTTTTAAAACGGCGCACGGATGGTGTTTTCATCAACTGCCCAGATACCGCAAACACGCCTTTTTCCCGGAGATTTCCGATTGGAACCGGCTCTTCATAGGCATCATAGGCACGCGGATAGTCGTGCAAAAGTTCTTCTACTGTTTCTACACCCAGTTTGGAAAATAATTTTGCTGTTTTTTCTCCGATTCCCTTGAGACTTGTGATTGGCTGCTGATTCATCGTTTTTCCTTCTGGTTTTCCGTCGTTTTTACTACTCAACGGAAATCAGATAATAATAGATCGGCTGACCGCCCTCCTGAAGCTCAATCTCCACATCCGGGCAGCTTGCCTGAAGTTTTTCGATCAGAGCCTCTGCGTCCTCTGCAGTGACATCGCTTCCGTAGTAAACGGTCACCAGCTCAGAATCCTCATCCAGCATCGCCTTTAAGGTATCCCCGGTAGTCTTCTCCAGATCGGTACCGACCGCCAGCATGCCATGATCACCGATTCCCATGATGTCACCCTCGTGGATCTCCATATCATCGATCACGGTATTGCGTACGGCGTAGGTGATCTGACCGGTCTTCACACGTCCCATCTCCTCTACCATAGTCTCCAGGTTTTCCTCCGGAGTCTGGTCCGGGATGAAGTTGATGAGGGCAGTGATTCCCTGCGGAACCGTCTTGGACGGAACAACAATGATCTGCTTGTCCTCTACCAGATATTTTGCCTGCTCTGCAGCCAGAATGATGTTTTTATTATTCGGCAGAATATAAACCGTATCAGCATTCACATGCTCGATGGCATTCACCATGTCCTCGGTACTCGGGTTCATGGTCTGACCGCCCTCGATCAGATAATCTGCACCAATGCCTTTAAAGATCTCGCCCAGTCCTTCGCCTACAGATACGGCAATGAAACCATACGGTTTTCTCGGCTCGTCTTTTGCAGTCTCTTTCTGATCTTCCTCCGCTTTCTGCTCTGCTGCCTTGCGCTCAGCATCCTGGATGACACGCTCCTGGTGCTCCTCGCGCATGTTGTCGATCTTCATGCGGGAAAGGGAACCAAAGGTCAGTGCTTTCTGGATCGCAAGACCCGGATCGTTCGTGTGAACATGAACTTTTACGATATCATCGTCAGAAACGACTACGATGGAGTCACCAATGGATTCCAGATATGCCTTGAACTCATGCTCGCTGTTTTCGTCGTAATGTTTTTCCAGATTGATGATAAACTCCGTACAATAGCCATACTTAATGTGTGCGGTATCGATATCAGTTGCTGCTGCGCCTTTTGCCTCAGTCTGCACGTTCACAGCTGCCTTTGCGTCCGGAACGGTGATATCAACCTCTTTGCCGCTGACGCCATCAAATGCGCCCTTTAACACCTGCATCAGGCCCTGTCCACCGGAATCCACCACGCCAGCCTGCTTTAATACCGGAAGCATCTCCGGAGTCTGGCTGAGTACATAGTCACCATGCTCGATGACCTTCTCACCAAATTCCAGAACATCTTCTGTCTCTTCTGCTACTTCCACAGCCTTATCTGCCATACCCTTGGCCACCGTAAGGATGGTACCCTCTTTCGGCTTCATAACTGCCTTATAGGCAGTTTCTGTTGCATGGACAAATGCCTGGGCCAGTGTTTTTACATCGACTACATCTTTTCCTTTGATCTCTTTGGTAAATCCACGGAACAGCTGGGATAAGATAACACCAGAGTTTCCTCTCGCACCACGCAGGGAACCGGAAGAAATCGCTTTTGCCAGGGAATCCATGGTCGGCTCCTGCACGGCTGCCACTTCCCTTGCGGCAGACATGATCGTCATGGTCATGTTGGTTCCGGTGTCACCGTCCGGTACCGGAAATACGTTTAACTCGTTGATCCACTCTTTTTTTGCTTCTAATCCCTTTGCTCCGGCTAAAAATGCCTTCTGCATCAGACGGGCGTCAATTACCTTTACACTCACCGTCAGGTCCTCCTTAATCGATAACTCGTACACCTTCTACATAAATGTTGATCTTGTCAACCTCCATGCCGGTGAATTCTTCTACTTTGTATTTTACGCTTGCGATCAGATTGTCAGATACTGCACAGATGCTGACACCATAGGCCACAATCACGTGGAAATCGATGGAAATATGGTTGTCCTTCACCTCTACGGTAATTCCGTGAGTCAGACTCTCGCGCTTTAACAGCTTAACCAGACCATCTTTCATGCTGACAGCTGCCATACCAACAATACCAAAACACTCTACCGCCGTCATGCCTGCATACATGGCGATCACATCGGAGCTAATCTGAATCTCGCCCAGTTTGTTGTTGATGCGTCCTTTCATAGAAACCCCTCCATATCTATCTGAATTTAGGTTACTGCTCACACATGCGTGGCCAGCAACATAGTTTTCTGGATGCCCGGATAAAAGGGCATAATTTAACTAATCAATCATACCATATATCTTTCCTGCTGTCCATGACGAGTTTTCTCGAAAACAAGAAACAAAAATATTTTCTCAAAAAAATGTAAAATTTCACTTGCCAAAACCATGACTTTCTGCTATCATACTTTATGTTGTGGTTCCTTACGGGACCAAGTACCGGTTAAGGAGGTGCAATCATGGCTAAATGTGCAATCTGTGAAAAGGCTGCTCACTTCGGAAATAACGTGAGCCACTCCCATAGAAGATCCAACGCGATCTGGAAAGCAAACGTTAAATCCGTTAAGGTTAAAGTTAATGGAGGAGCTAAGAAGATGTATGTATGTACTTCTTGCTTACGTTCTGGCTTAGTTGAAAGAGCATAATTGGAACTGAATGCAGAGGACATGTCGTTTGACATGTCCTCTTTTTCGTTACCCATTCTTATCCGCTTGTTTTCTTTTCATCTTTTCATCATCTTCTACACATGCATTTAACAAAAAACTGCTCTTTTTGCAATTTTCGTTTGCAGTCTAGCAGCAGAACAGATAATATCCCAACGTCAGACACCCAATGATAAAGATCAGGGTCGACAATGTCTCCGGAATGAACAAAAGAAGCGTCATTCCGATCCCAAAACAAAAAAGCATAAGCCCCAGAACACGCCTCATGGCAGCCTCCTGATATGATATGGCTGTCGTCTGCGCAGCCTCTATTCCTTATTAGTATATGCCAGATTCCATAAGGTATGAACCAGGGCTTATGATGTTGTCTTTTTCGCGATATTCCGCCAGATGATTTCATGCAGTACAGCGCAGCGTCTCCCGCCTGATTTCTAATCTGCCTGCACTTCGTTTTTGCTTTTTTCTTCCTGTGCAGGGACTTCCTGTGCAGCTGCCATCTCATTGGCCGTCTCCATCGCCTTTTCTGACACCTCCGGTGTCTCCTGTTTTCCGCCAACAAATTTATTTACAAAATCCGGTACCATGTCCAAAACCTTGGTTACCGCATCCTGCTGTTTGATGTTGACCAGCTTGGTCACACCGTTCTGGATCACAAGGACAGCACTTGGGCTCATCTTGGCACTCATACCGCCTCCGCCATTGTGCTTGGCATTCTCCGCAAAAGAACCCGCTGCCATGCCGCAGGTCACATCCACCAGCGGCAAAATGATGGCATCGTCCACCTTTACGGCATCTCCCACCACCGTCTTGGTCGTCACAAACTGATCCATTCCCTTAAACAGGGCTTCTACTGTTGAAACAAATTGATTCTCAGCCATCGTATTGTCCTCCTTTTTGGAACGCGCGCTGACACCTTACGCCTCCCGCCATTTTTTTATCCATAAACGGATATTTTTATTCTGAAGCACCCGGAATATAAAAAGCAAAAGTGTCGCAAGCCGGATGCGCCCTTTCAGTTTCAGTTCTCCCTCCAGACAGGTTTCCAGGAAATCTGGAATCACCTGAACGCTCCGGCCATAGAGAGGATAAAACGGACTAATCCAGGTGAGAACCTGCCCGGTCCTATACGGATCTCCTAAGCCGAACCGAAGTTTTCCTGCCATCTTCTGCGGCGAAATATGCCGGATGATTCCAAAGATCTGTTTCTTTGCCAGCCGAAACGCCGCTTTGTTTTCTTCATCCTGAAGAAAGTGCCAGATAGTATCCCACTGTTGTTTTCCTTGTTTCAACTTTTTCGCAAGTCTTTTCAGTTTTTTGGGAATGCTGCAAATCCGTTTTTTCCAGCCAGTCCAGAAGCGGCGCAAACGTTCTGTCAGAATGGACAGACGAGACTTATGCTCTTTTGGTTTCTGTCCGGCTTCCGTTGTTTTCCCAGCATTTTCCGCAGATTGTGCCGTTTCGCTTTTCTTTGAGGCATCTGGCAGATCCGATTCCGGTTTTGCCACTTCAGCAGTCTCCATCCGTTCTTTCAGTTCCTGACCAGATTCACTTTTTTGTTCTTCCGGATTCCCATTCGCACAAGCCACGTTCTCTTCCAGAGCTTTTTCTGAATTTCCTTCTGGAATTTCAGGGGAGTTTTCCTCCGGCGTTTCTCCCGCCGCTTTCCCGTCTGACTTTTCCCATCCGGGATGAAACCAGAGGATCCGGAAATCCACATGCAGTTCTCCGTCATAGAAAGCTTTTAATGAGATGAGGTGAAAGAACCAGCTTACCGAAGCCTTGCCTTTGAAGGATTCATAACAGCTTCCCTCTGCCCGGTACCGCACCGGCACAAACAGCACGCTGAAGATGACCGCCAGAACCAGTCCCAGCACGATCAGGATCAGAATGCCGATCAGTTTTAAGATTCCCAGTACAATCGCTACCATACATCATTTCCTGTAAAGCGGGCAAAGGATGCCGCCGATACCTCTCCTGTTTTCTGATACAGATCATCTACCATCCTGCGGACCACCTCCAGCGCTTCCCAGTATGTAACGGCAATGCCCAGGATCATGCGTTCTTTTTTCTTTTCTGCCGGAGTCAGAAGCATCACGGAAGGGTAGATATCACAGAGATTCTCTCCATTTTGCGGGGATGTAATCACATAAACCTCCGGCTGCAGCTTTTCCTCCCGGATTCCCTGGATGATCGCATAGCGGTGCCGGCGTGCCTTCTTCCCCATGTATAAATGATCGTACCACTGCATAGCATCTCCCTCTTGCACGATTACCGGTAATTATCGAGAATGGAACGGCGCAAAAGATCCAGTCCCTTTACAACGGCCTGTTCCCGGATCTTATCCCGGTTGCCCTTAAACTGGTATTTCTCGACGCTGACCTTGTCCTTCATATAGGTGGCAATGTAAACCAGACCGACCGGCTTTTCCTCGGTTCCGCCATCCGGACCAGCCAGACCAGTCACGGCTACGCAGGCATCGGAATCGGTTGCAAACACGCCGCCGGTTGCCATCTCCCGGGCTGTCTGCTCGCTGACTGCGCCATATTTTTTGAGCGTGCTCTTGCTGACATCCAGGTATTTGCGTTTTGCTTTATTTGAATAAGTGATAAAGCCTTCGTTATACACCTCAGATGCGCCCGGCACATTGATGATGCGGCCTGCAAGCAGTCCACCGGTGCAGGACTCTGCAGTCGTTACGGTCAGCTCGTACTTCTTCAGTAATTTTACAACAGCCTGTTCCAGCGTTTCCTCTTCCTTGGTTGAGTAAACGCAATCGCCAAAACGGTTCTTGATCTCTTTTACAACTGGTTTTACCAGCTTCTTGGCTTCTTCCTCATTTGCAGCCTTTGCAGTAACGCGGATATGAACCTCTCCGGTCTTTGCGTAGGTTGCAATGGTCGGATTCTGCTGCTTATCGATCAGATCCAGCAGCTTATCCTCCACCTGGCTCTCGCCAACTCCGCAGATCTTCACCATCTGGGAACGGATCACCTCCGGCTGAAGCTTCTGCAGATATGGGAATACCTGATTCATAAACAGCGGGTACAATTCATTCGGCGGTCCCGGAAGCAGGATCGCAGACTTGCCGTATTTCTCCAGGATCAGACCCGGAGCAGTTCCATTGTCATTGTCCAGGACAATGCATCCCGCCGGGATGATCGCCTGTTTCCAGTTATTCTCTGAAATGACTTTATAAATATTATTCTTGAAATATTCCTCGATCCGCTCTCTGGTGTGCGGATCCTCCACTAATGGAAATCCCATAACCTCCGCGCAGACCTCTTTAGTCAGGTCATCTTCCGTTGGTCCAAGGCCTCCGGTCAGGATGATGACATCCGAGCGCTTTAACGCAGTCCGGATCACCTCCGCCAGACGGTCATGGTTATCTCCCACCGTCACCTGATGGTACATGGTCAGGCCAAGAAGCGCACATTTTTCTGCCAGAAACTGGGTATTGGTATTTACAATGTTTCCAAGTAAAAGCTCTGTACCGACTGAAATCAGTTCCACTACCATTTAGATTGCCCCCTCTGTAAGCACTTTATGATTCTTTGCAATATAATCAACCAGCGACACGACAGTCAGCACCAGTGCAACCCAGGTGCAGATCACCGTTAAGAAATACAGGACCGGAAGATTCACGATCATCAAAATGACTGCGATCATCTGGAATGTGGTCTTAAACTTGCCCCAGTAGCTGGCAGCGATCACAATGCCCTGCTCTGCCGCGATCAGGCGGAACCCGCTGATGATAAATTCACGGCTGACGATGATGATGACCATCCACGCCGGAAGCTGTCCCAGTTCAATGAGACAGATCAGTGCAGAGCAGACCAGAAGCTTATCCGCTAACGGATCCATAAATTTTCCAAAGTTCGTAACAAGATTGTACTTGCGGGCAATTTTTCCGTCCAGCATATCTGTCAGACTCGCAACGATAAAAATCGCCGCTGCAAGATTGCGGAGCAAACGCACTTCCCCATGAAAGGCAAGAAGGCTGATCACAAAAAACGGGATCATGATCACCCGCATGACCGTCAGTTTATTCGGCAGATTCATCATATACCTCCCCGATCAGATCGTAATCGTTGGAACCAATTACCTTCACCCGTACAAAATCGCCGGACATGAAAAGTTCACCGCTGTTAACAAAGATATATCCATCTACATTCGGGGCATCCATGTAGGTTCTTCCCACATAAGCAGCTTCATCGGCTACCTTGCCCTCGATCATGACATCCAGGACACGTCCAACCATGGACTCAGACTTTTCAAAAGCGATCTCCTGCTGCAGCTCCATGATCTCGTCACGGCGCTCCTCTTTCACTTCCTCCGGGATCTGGTCCGGGAAGGTAGCTGCCGGAGTATCCTCTTCCGCAGAATAGGTAAATACACCCAGACGCTCAAACTCCATCTCATCGACAAATCGCATAACCTCTTCATGGTCTTCCTGGGTCTCACCCGGGAAACCAGCGATCATCGTGGTGCGGAGTGCGATATCCGGAACTGCCGCGCGAAGCTTTCCAATGATTTCGCGAAGCTGTGCCTGGTTGGTGCGGCGTCCCATGCGCTTTAAGATGCGGTCGCTCGCATGCTGGATCGGGACATCCAGGTAATGGCAGACCTTTTCTTCGGTGCGGATCGCCTCGATCAGCTCATCGGTGATCTCCTCCGGATAGCAGTACTGAATGCGGATCCAGTAGATGCCCGGAATCTCTGCCAGCTTGTGAAGCAGCTCCGGAAGCATTTTCTTTCCATAAAGATCAACACCGTAAAGAGTTGTCTCCTGAGCCACCAGGATCAGTTCCCGTACGCCCTGGTCAGCCAGCTGGTTTGCCTCTTTTAACAGACGTTCCATCGGCACACTGCGATAATTGCCGCGCAGGCTCGGGATGATGCAGTAAGTGCAGTGCTTGTCGCAGCCCTCTGCGATCTTTAAGAACGCATAATATCCGCCAGTCGTAATGACACGCTCGGTCTCAACCTCCGGAAGTGCGTTTAAATCGTGGAAACAGCTTATATGCTCTTCTCCGCCAAGTGCCTGCTTTAATACGTTTGAAATTTCATCGTAAGTAGAAGTACCAAGGATACCATCCACCTCCGGGATCTCATCGAGAATTTCCTGTTTGTAACGCTGCGCCATGCATCCCGTCACGATCAGTGCCTTGCACTTTCCAGTCTTTTTCAGCTCTGCCATCTCCAGAATGGTATTGACACTCTCTTCCTTCGCATCATTGATGAAGCAGCAGGTATTGACCACAATGATATCTGCCTCGTTTTCATCATCCGTGAAGGTATGGCCATCCCGGTTTAAAAGACCGAGCATCATCTCGGTATCGACCAGGTTTTTGTCACAGCCAAGGGAAACACATAATATTTTCATAAATTCATAACTCCTGTTTTTATGGAAAAAGCCATCTCCATGTGCGATGAGACGGCTTTCTCCTTTCTTTTTGTGTATTACGCGGCAAAATTCGTTTTCCGTTTTCTGCCATTGTTTCTGCTTTCCGGAGGAAAATGTCTCCAGACAAAATTCTTACTCTTCGGTATTTTCTGCAGCTTCTACTGCCTCTGCCGGTGCAGCTTCTACTGCTTTTACCTCATCTTCATCCTCGTCGTTCTCACCAAGGATCTTTACCTTACCCTCGTAAAGCTCCTGCACAGCGATGGAAAGCGGCTTCTTGCCTGCGGATTTTGCGATCAGCGGCTCAGCGCCTCCGATGATCTGTCTTGCACGCTTGGAAGTTGCCAGCACGATAGAATAACGGCTCTGTACCACTGGCTGCTCGCCCGGCTCAACCTCGCTGTTTACTGCATTGATCAAATCTGTATAAGATGGATGTAACATAATAAAACTCCTTTCTGGGGGATATCTTGTTTTCTTTTAAAATTTTTACCGGATAGAAACGGTAAAACTCTATGATAAAAACAGTTTTCACTGATTAAAACTGCTTTAAATCCTCTTTCATTTCTGCGATGAACTCCTGATTCTGGGAGGTTTTGTGACGCTGCGCCTGGATCAGCTCATGCATTTCTTTTACGCAGGTTTCCAGATCGTCATTTACCAGAATGTAATCGTAACGGTCCATGTACTCAGCTTCTTCCACGGCACGTTTTAAGCGGTTTTTAATCACCTCTTCGGTCTCAGTTCCGCGGCCGCGCAGTCTGTGCTCCAGTTCCGCAGCACTTGGCGGAGTCACAAACAAAAGCAGAGTGTCCGGGAATTTCTCTTTGACTGCAAGCGCACCCTGGATTTCAATCTCCAAAATAACATTTTTACCGGCTTCCAGCTGCTCCATGACATAGCTCTTCGGGGTTCCGTAGTAGTTTCCCACATAGCAGGCATGTTCGATCAGCGCGTCTTCTGCGATCATCTGCTCAAACTGCTCTTTTGTCTTGAAGAAATACTCTCTGCCGTCCACTTCGCCCTCACGCGGTCCGCGTGTGGTCGCGGAAATGGATAAAGCATACTGGTCTGCATACCCTGAAAGCAGTGCTTTCATCAAAGTTCCTTTTCCTGCTCCCGAAAAGCCGGAAACAACCGCTAAAATTCCCTTACGGCTCATACTCAATCCTCGATTCTTATCTTATTCCATGATGGATGATACCAGATTGTTTCACACTGCATGCTCTCACAATCCTTTTGGTCCTGATATCATTCAATATTCTGAATCTGCTCTCTGACTTTTTCAATCTCTGTCTTTAAGGCGATTGCCTTGTCACAGATTTCCAGATCACTCGATTTGGAAAGTGTGGTATTGGCCTCACGGTTCATCTCCTGGGCGATAAAGTCCAGTTTTCTTCCCACGCTTCCGCCTGCTTCCAGTTCCTTTCTGGTCGCATCGATGTGGCTGTGAAGACGGACCATCTCCTCATCGACACAGATCTTGTCCGCGTAGATGGTAACCTCTGTTGCAATGCGTCCCTCATCAAGCGGGGTGCTGCCAAGAAGCTCCTTCACCTTGTCTTCCAGTTTCTGGCGGTACTCTGTTAAAATAACCGGAGAACGCTCCTCGATAAAAGCAACAAGGCTGCCCATGTAATCAAGTTTGCCAAGCAGGTCAGTCTTTAACTTTTCGCCTTCCTGAACACGGGAATCTACAAATTTCTTTGCAGCCTCCTCCACAGCCTCGGAAAGTTCCTGCCAGATCTTGTTCTCATCTTCCGCAACCTGATCCATAACCAGAACCTCCGGCATGTGGGCAAGTCCGGACACGGTGATGTCGTTTTTGATGCCAAACTGCTCTTCCATCTGTTTGAAGCAGTTCATATATTCCGCAGCAAGGGAACTGTTGTACTTTAAGCACATTTTCTCTTCTGTGTAGTCTTCGTAGTTGATAAATACATCCACTTTTCCACGCTGAATGTAAGTCTTCAGCAGATTGCGGATGCCTGCCTCAAAATAGTTGAACTTTTTCGGCAGCTTGATGCTTAAGTCAAGATAACGGTGGTTGACTGCCTTGATCTCTACGGAGATTTTATATTCCGCGGTAACGATCTCGCAGCGACCAAATCCGGTCATGCTTTTTATCATGATGTGGTCTGCTCCTTTGCCATAGATAACTTACATTATAATTCAAATGGAAAAACAAGTCAACGGCTTCGCATTTCAAATTCGGAAATTCGTTTTGACATCCTTTTGACCGCACGGAACATCAAAAAATGCCTTCAAGCCAGATATCTGTTCCATATCTGGTCAGAAGACATTTTTCTTTTTTCCTGTTATGCTGCCAGGTTCAAAAACCTTTTTCCTATGATACTGATACCGGAATCTCTCAAAACGCATCGGTATCTTTCTGTTTCCGTTTCGGATTTGCCGGGAACCATCCTTTCTTCACCCGCTCCTCCTGCTCGAAAAGCTCCTTAATACTCCAGAGAAACGTCACGCCAAGTACTGCCACAATACTTCCTGCTGCTGTATTTGCAATCCGCAGAGAAAGTACCAGAAAAAAGATTCCAAGTATCAGAAAAACCGGCCATACCCGCTTACTGAAATAATATTCCGTCTTCACGACAACTCCGTGAAACGCTCCAATGATCAGAAATGTAAAAATTCCAACGAGCAATCCTCCGATATGCATGCTGACTTCCTCTTTCTTCCTAGTAATTGATTCATCTTACTAAAACAAAAATCCTATTTAGAATACCATACATCATTCCTGTTTTCCAGATAAATTTTGTTCCAACCAGTCTTTTCCGTACAGCAGTCTGGTAACCACCATGGAAGCTGCTGTATCTCCACTGGAGTTTACCAGTGTGGTTGCCGCATCGCACAGCTGTGACAGCATGATACAGATCGGTAACCCTTCTACCGGAAATCCAAACAGGGAAATGATTATGGTTTCCGCAATGGCTCCGCCTCCCGGTACGGAAGACATGGCTACGGAACTGCATACTGCCACAAAAAATGCAAATGCAATATCTGAAATTCCATTCAGTGGACGGTTAAACACATAGCACATTACCGTAATTTTGAAAATACTGCTCATGCAGGAACCATCCATATGGCAGGTTGCCCCATCGGGATCACAACCAAGCTGACTTCCCGCGGAACTCCGATCCGGTCGCATGCCTCCATCTGCCCCGGAATCGCTGCTGCAGAACTTCTGGTTCCCAGTGCAGTTAAAGCCGGAGTCAGAATGTTTTTAAAATACGCTTTTCCCCCCTTCGTTCCACCTGCAAAAAACGTATACAGCGTAAAGAACACCAGCATATACAAAAACAACATCGGGTAATACATGATGATCGCATGGAAATAGGTTCCCATAAGAGAAGATCCATAGGTACCGGTTAAATCTGCAAAATACGCAGCCAAACCAATCGGAGCTGCTTTCATCAGAATGCCGATCATTTTGTAAAATACGGATGCAATCTTAGTAAGACCTTCCGCAATTGGCTTTCCCTCATCCCCCATTGCGGAAACCGTACTTCCAAGAAATACCGCAAAGATGATCAGCGGGAGCACATGACTTCTGGAGAGAAGATCCGGAAAGTCGCTTACGGTAAACATTCCAACGATATGATCTCCAAAATTGATTTCTGACATGGCAGCATCACTGCTGTTTCCCAGAACGCAAGTGCAATCTCAAGAATGGTCTTTTTCTGTTCTTCCAGAAGCGGAATTGCTTTTTGAAGCCGCATTTGTTTCACATAATCAGACAGCCGGAAGCCGAACCATTGCCGAAACTGTCCGCTGAGATATGTTTTGTTATATCCCACATGTGCAGCCAGCTGGGTCAACGAAATGTTTTCCGTCAGATGTTCCCGGATATAGGCATCGATCTGGGGCATATACTGATTCCTGTTTCCGCCTCCCACATCTGCTGCTTTTTCTGTTTCCAGCCGTCCGTGTCGCTCCAAAAGATCAACAAATAAAAGGCACGCCAGGGATTCTGCCATTTTATACCGGACAGGAGTTTGTTTTTTGAAACATTCATAGATGTCCACGATCTACTCCCGGTACCTCATAAGGCAGTCTGATGTTTCTGCCGGTATATAAATAGCCTGCGTTTCTGATGTACCGTAAACGCCCCACTCCGTAAGCACTCTGGGATGAAGTTTCAGACTGAGCGTCCGGTTTTCCGCTTCCCTGGAAATGATAGAATGTCCGCAATCGGAAGGAAAAAAGAGCATGTCACCAGCCTTTAAATGGTATGATTTCTGACTGGCAAAATATTCCAGTTCACCGGAAAGGACCGCCATAAGTTCCAATTCTTCATGCCACAGATAACGATAAGAACTGCCTTTTATTACGCTGAGCTGTATACGTGTCTGCCCATTCGTTTCATATTTGAAATCGTATTTTTCCATTATCCTTCCTCCATACTCACAAATATATCATAAATCCAGATTTTTGTATTTTTCGGATCTTTTCTTTCATTTTTTCGATTATATCATGCTGCCTGAAATACCTCAATTTGTAATTTTTCACCCCACTTCCACGTTCTTGTAAAGCTGGTGTTCCCGCATGTGTGCCCAGAAATTTGGGGTTCTGAATTGAAAATCTCTGTCTTTGAACGCTAACTTGTAAATTTCGTTTTCTTCCTGTATAATTGGAAGAATCGTAACTGCCCCTGTTTTCGGCACGGGGCAAGTTCCATTTTATATGGAAAGGAGTTTTATATTTAATATGGCATTTGATGGAATCGTAATCGCGAACCTGGTTCATGATATCCGCAACAAACTGGAGGGCGGCAAGATCAACAAGATCGCCCAGCCGGAAAAAGATGAGCTTTTGTTCACGGTAAAAAATAATAAGGAAACCCTGCGTCTCTCTATTTCCGCCAGTGCAAGTCTGCCGCTGGTCTATTTTACAGAGACGAACAAGCCAAGTCCCCTGACCGCACCGAACTTCTGCATGCTGCTGCGCAAGCACATCGGAACCGGCCGCATCGTTGAGGTCTCCCAGCCGGGACTGGAGCGTATCATCGAACTGAAGATTGAGCACTTAGATGAGCTTGGCGACCTTCAGCGAAAACGCCTCATAGTGGAACTGATGGGCAAGCACAGCAATATCATCTTCTGCAAGGAAGACGGCACGATTTTAGACAGCATCAAACACGTTTCTGCGCAGGTCAGCTCTGTGCGCGAGGTACTGCCGGGCCGGATGTATTTCATCCCGCACACTACAGATAAAGAAGACCCGCTTACCATCTCTGAGGAAAGCTTTGTCCGTGTGATCGGTTCTACCCCTGCTCCGGTGCAGAAAGCCTTGTACCAGAAGCTCACCGGCATCAGCCCGATCATCGGCACGGAAATCTGCCACATGGCTTCTGTGGACGGCGACCGCTCTGCTAACGAGCTGACTCCGGCAGAACTGACCCATTTGTACCACATGTTCACACTGCTGATGGACGATGTCAAAACCGGAACCTTCACGCCAAACATCATCTACCGCGGCGAGGAGCCGGTGGAATTTGCCTCTGTCCCGCTGACCTGCTACGAATCCGGTGATTACCAGGAAAAGAAGTTTGACTCGATCAGCCATCTGTTAGACTGCTACTATTCCGAGAAAAACGCCGTTACCCGCATCCGCCAGAAATCGGTCGATCTCCGTAAGATCGTCCAGACTGCCTTAGAGCGGAACTACAAGAAATATGACCTGCAGGAAAAGCAGTTAAAGGATACGGAAAAGCGTGACAAATATAAGGTATACGGTGAACTGTTAAACACCTACGGATACGAATTAAAAGGCGGGGAAAAAGAACTGAAATGCCTGAATTACTACACCAATGAGGAAGTCAAAATTCCGTTGGACCCGCAGCTTTCCGCCCAGGAGAACTCCCAGAAATTCTTCGCCAAGTACAATAAATTAAAGCGTACTTACGAAGCGTTAAGCGACCTGACTTTGGAAACAAAACAGGAAATCGATCACCTGGAATCCATCAGCACGGCTCTGGATATCGCATTGAAAGAAGACGATCTGGTGCAGATCAAGGAAGAGCTGATGGAATTTGGCTTTGTGAAAAAGCGCCCGTACGGAGCGAAAAAGCCGAAGATCACCAGCCGCCCGTACCACTACCGCTCCACCGACGGCTTCGATATTTATGTTGGAAAAAACAACTACCAGAATGAGGAAGTTACCTTCAAGATTGCAAACGGCAACGACTGGTGGTTTCACGCCAAAGGCATTCCAGGATCCCATGTTGTGGTCCGCACCGAAGGAAAAGAGCTGCCGGACCGCACCTTTGAAGAAGCTGCTGCACTGGCTGCCTGGTACTCCAAAGGCCGGGACAACGATAAGGTCGAGATCGACTATATCCAGCGAAAACACGTGAAAAAAGCCGCCGGAGGCGCTCCTGGATTTGTCATTTACCATACCAATTACTCCCTGATGGCAGAGCCGAAGCTGGTGCTGCCAGAAGTGACCGGATAAAAACAGTTGCCAAAACCAATTTACGAGGTGATCCGCACCACATGAAAACAGGAAATTCTTTATCCCCAAGACGGCAAAAGCTGCTGGCCGACACCATCCGGGAGCTTGCGCACGAGGGAAGATTTTACGAAGAAAAAGCAGCCATGCAGCATGGCTGCACGACCATCTACCAGCATAGCATTCACGTTGCGTATGTCAGCCTCTTCCTCATGGAAAAATGGCACATTCCGCTGGATGAAATTTCCCTCGTAAAGGGCGCTCTGCTGCATGATTATTTTTTGTACGACTGGCACGAAAACGATGCATCGCACCGTCTCCACGGCTTTCATCATCCGAACACAGCGCTGCGAAATGCGCTTCGTGACTACAAGCTCAATAAGCGGGAGGAAAACATGATTGCACGCCACATGTTTCCGCTTACTCCCATTCCCCCAGGATGCAGGGAAGCCTGGCTGGTCTGCCTGGCAGACAAATGGTGCGCTATGAAAGAAACCCTGCGCCCGGCTTTCCACAAACTGCTTCGCTGATAGCAAAGTCAAAGCCCCATCTTTTTCATTTCTCAAAAGATGGGGTTTTCGTACGTCAATATTCCAGATAGGCACCTTTCATCGGGCTTGCCGCATGCTTGATGACTGCGCCTTCCGGTGCAAGCTTTCTCATTTCCTGACGGATCAGTTTCATAGCGCTCCTCCTGTTTTCATCTTTTCCACAAGCTTCCCATATACATGTTCTACAAACCATGGCTCTGTGGATTTTTTCAGAGCTTCTCCTGGTGCAAACCATGCCACACCACTGTTCTCATCCGCCTTTACCGAAACAGCTTCTTCAGAATCTGCTTCCAGCAGATAGGTTACATTCAGGTGCAGATGGCTGGATACATAACGTCCCTTTTTTACGTGTCCGTCTACCGTAAGGGACTCCAGGGAAAAAATTTCATCGGACACAGGGCGGACATTCGTGATTCCGGCTTCTTCCTTTACTTCCCGGACTGCAACGGCAAGCAGATCTGTCTCGCCATCTGCATGCCCGCCCAACCAGGACCAGGAGTTGTAAATATTGTGGTAGACCATCAGGACCTTATTCCGTTCTTTGTTCACCACCCAGGCCGAAGCCGTCATGTGCGCCACCGTATTTTCCCTTGAGAATGCATTTTCCTGTGTTTCAATCCAATTCAATATGAGCGCCTTATCCATCTCTTCCTGCTCATTGAAGGGTTGATATTTCTTTATTTTGCTAATCAATTCCTTTCGATCCATTCTTCAAACCTCTCCTCTACCATTCCAGTTTCAACTGCCGGTCGATCCAGCTTCTTTGTTCTGCCTCATGAATCACATCTCCCGGCATCGCATGTCCGATCAGAAACGGGGAGTTCGGATCATGTTTTTTCCTGTTTTCCCGTACCAGTGCCAGATTGGAATTGGCATAACAGTAACGGCACAGATGTGCACAGGTATCATAAGCTCCAATATCCGCGGTGATCATGCATCCGCAGTTCCGGTTTTTCAGGCTCTGATATTTCTTCGGCACATCCAGACTGGCATGCAACGCCGTCTCAAAGGTCTGGATCGTCATACAGCCCGAACAGTCAGCCCCATACGTTGTCAGTTCCGTTCCCTCAGCACAGGGTCTGACCGTCATTCCGTACTGCGCCGCAATCCGGATCAGTTCTTTTCCGATCGCGATCCGGTCTTTTTGGGGGACATTCCTGGCTTCCGGGAAATTCCGCTCTACTTTCCGGTAAAGATCAAGGAAGCTGATCACACAGGTTTTTGTGTAACCAGCCAGTGTCCTTGCCATCTTTTCGAATTCAGAGATATGCCATGCCACCGTGTGTTCCTCATCGAGAAAAACAGGATCGTACCGCCAGCCGATGCTGTCCACGCCCACGCATTCTGACAGTCGTTTGAAATCTTCCATCACGGCCTCTTTGCACGGTACATGCGGTTCAATGTCAGTTCCATAAGCCGTGATCGTTACAAACCAGTATTGCCCATATGGTTTTAATGCATCCATGTGCGGCAGCATCGGCGCCGGATTCTTTGTGCAGAACGCGATCAGATCGACCACATCCGGCGACAGGCTGTATCTTGTCACCTGGTTCTCGTTGTATGGGTTTCGTACCAGAACATATCCAGCGTTTAGCCGGTTGAAAAACCATTCGCTGTAAAATGCCGGAATGTCTGTTCTCATTCCAGTTTGTATAATCATAAGATGCCTCACAATTTCTCATATTTTTCAAACAAAATCTGGATATCCCGGATGCCGGACCACACGGAAAACAGCAGGATCCCGAATCCACCTGTATATAACCGGCTCTGCAAACGGCGCATTTTCTGACCTGTATCCACGGCTTGTCACCTTCTTTTCTTAAGTATCCTGACTCAGGGTTTCTATCGTTCCAAAAATCATTTCTTTGTAATTGCCCTGCTTCACATCCGTAAGTTCATAATTCTTTTTTATCACACGGGAAAGTCCCCAGAAAGACTGCAGTTCTTCCTCATGAATCGCATTGTAAAACAGCGTATGGTTCGCTGGGGAACAGCCCTTCGACCAGGACGGGATACCGTCAAAATCCATTCTCGCCACGATCAGCTGCGGAGTTTCGCAGGTATCCGGGTCTACATTGATCTCCACTGCATAAACCGGCCCGTTGATCCAGCCATTTTCCATGACTGGCCCGTCTTCCTTTCTCTGGAATAACAGAATAAAGCTCCAATAGATCCAGCCCTCCCAGGTAAGATCAGAGCTGTAGCGCATGAAGCGCTCCATCGGCATGTAGTACCGTTCTTCATCCAGCTCTGCCCTGCATTTTTTCATAAGCTTTTCAATATTTTTTAACGTCTGGAATACCACCAAAAACGCATTATGTATATTTTCACCCGAAGTCATAATACAACGTCTCCTCCACTTCCGTCTTGGACCATGTAAAGCCGTCAAAGGCCACAAATCCTTTTTCCGTAAGCAGCTGTTTCAAATCCCCGATCATCGTCTTTCCGTATGGGGTCACGACAGGTAGCTGGTCCAGACCAAGGAGAATATCCTGCCAGGAAAGATACGCAAGATGCACGTTCTGAAACACCGGCTTGGTGCAGTTTTCCGCATAAATCTGCTTCGCTTCTTCTGCATCTGCCACCAGAAGCAGGATCTTTTCCTTCTTCCTGCACCACTCATTCTGGAGCACCAACGCTTCTTTTTCCAACTGATCCTCTCCGGATAAACCGCTGCGGTATTTCACTTCAATCCCGATTCCAACATCGGAAAACGGGATAAATCCGTCAATCTCCACCAGCCCGTTTTCCGAACGTTTCCAGAATTCCAACGTAAATGCATCGTCTGTAAGCGTGTTCAAAATACGCATCACCTCAGGATCCCTGCTGACAGTATAATGCCGGAAAATCCACCCAAGGCCACGCTGAAACGGCATATAACGCATGGTTCCGAAAAAATTCCCAGTCAGCTCATCTTCCAGAACGGAAACCGTCTTATGATATAGTTCTGCGATCACATTATTTAACTCCTTTTTTCATCCTTTGTTTTCCGGTCCCAGCAGGTTTTCCGGTCAGCTTCTGTAATCTTGCGAACAACTTTACATGGATTTCCAACCGCTACAGAATCACTTGGAATATCTTTGACCACAACGCTTCCGCCGCCGATCACAACGTTATCCCCAATGGTGACACCCGGCATGACCTGAACGCCCGCTCCGATCCAGACATTGTTACCAACCGTGATCGGATACGCGTATTCCAGTCCCTGGTTACGGCGCTCCAGATCGATCGGATGCCCCGCCGTATAGAAGCCACAGTTCGGTGCGACAAATACATTATTCCCGAATGTAACTTTCGCGCAGTCCAGGATGACCATATTGTGGTTGGAATAAAAATTTTCGCCCAGCACAATGTTATAGCCATAATCACACCAGAACGGTGCTGTGATGCAGAAATTTTCGCCCATTTTTCCCAGAAGCTGAAGCAAAATCTCCCGCTGTTCTTCTTCCTGTGCCGGATGAAGCTGATTATACTGATGACACAGTTCCTTGGCATGGATACGTTCTGCCTTCAATGCTCCATCATAATTGGCATCATAAAGCATCTGATTTAACATTTTTTCTTTTTCGGTCATGTTTGTCTTCTCCTATCCTACCTGTATTCCAGTCATCTCGCTCTGCTTTTCCGCCGCTTCCTGCAGCCCGTCAAGTTCCTCCTGCAAATACTGGAAAAACAGTCCTGCATGATACCCATCTGCTACCGCATGTGCGATCAGAAGATTCACCGGCATCGTGATCTTGTCACCATTTTTTTCGTATTTTCCCATCGTAATGATCGGAAAAAATGCCGGGTCTGAACCGTTCGTTGTCCTGCTGCCGAGTGCAGTAAATGAGGTCCACGGCACACCGGAAATGCAGTAAAAGTTGGCTGGCTGTCCTGCCTTTGCCTTGATTCCTTTTTTGTCTTTATAAGTCTGCATATCCGTTATGATATCCCGGTAAAAGGTATCAAAATCACTGGAATAATCCGTCCAGCAATCGGAGAACGTTTTATCGTCCTCATGAAAAATCGTGTAGTTTGGAACCACCTGCTCCCAGACACAAAGGTGCCCATCTGCATCCCGGAACATGCGGAAATTTTCAATCCGGTTCACTACTTTTGTGACCAGATAGATTAGAGATGCATAAAATTTATAGCCGCATGAATGGCAAAAATCAAGCAGATTCTTCACATCGATAAGCGCTGTCATGTTGCACTCAACCTTCAGTTTTTCCGTATAATACTGGTAATGTTCCCGGCGCGCCCAGGTTTCCATATCGATTTTTTGATACGAAGTCATGACTTGTATTCCCCCTATCTTAATTCATCTACAGGCGGTTTTTCGCACCCCACACACAAAGCTGGTCCAACACCTTCATTAGCGACTTGCCCCGCTCCGAAAGAGAATATTCCACTTTCGGCGGGATCTGCGGATATTCCTTGCGCACGATCAGCTGGTCTGCTTCCAGCTCTTTTAAATTGCTGCTCAATGTCTTGTCTGTGATGTTTCCCAGATACCGCTTCATTTCATTAAAACGGACTGGTTCATATTCCATGAGACAGTACAGGATTACCATTTTGTGTTTGCCGCTGATCAGTGACATCGTGTAGCTAAACCCGGTATCCGCAAAATTCGCATGCTCAATATAACGTTCCATGCATCCCATCTTCACACTTCCTTTCAGGATAGTACCTGTCTTTCTTAACAGTACTTGTGTTTTTTACGTCGTCTGCTATCATTATAGGAGGATGACCATACGAAGTCAATCCATAAGAAGACTGGAGGGATTTTTCATGAAAAAAGATTTAGGAATCAAACCATATCTGTTTCCAATGCCGGTTCTGATGATCGCAACCTACGGCGAAAACGGCAGTGTTGATGTCATGAACATGGCATGGGGCGGCATCTGCGCAGCGAACATGGTTTCTTTAAACATCGATGAAGATCATAAAACTTCTGAAAATATCAAAAAGCACGGTGCTTTTACCTTAAGCATCGCGGATATCCCGCACATCGAAGCGGCTGATTTCTTCGGCATTGCCAGCGGCAACAAAATGGAAGATAAATTTGAGCGCAGCGGTCTGACTTCTGTCAAGAGCGAAAAGGTCGACGCCCCTGTCGTTCAGGAATTCCCGCTTACCCTGGAATGCCGTGTTGTAGAAGACAAAATGGAAGTCTACGGGCACCATGTGATCGGCGAGATCGTCGGCGTTCTGGCCGATGAATCGGTCCTGGATGAAAAAGGAAATGTGGACCCGACCAAGTTAAATGCTTTCGTATTCGACCAGTTCCAGAGCGGCTACTATGCCATCGGGGAAAAGGTTGGCCAGGCATGGCAGACCGGTGCTCCGCTGATGAAGAAATAATCGAGAAATAGATTGCAAAAGCCCGCTCAAAATTTGGCGGGCTTTTGCAATCCATTTTAATCCTTATACATTCTTTCAATCACACAAGTATGTGTCTTCGTATCTTTCTCATAATTAATCCCCACCAAAAGAAGATTTCCCTGATATTCTTTCAGTGCATCTACATAGTGTTTGTCTTTAATCTGGCTGATTGCACCTCTCGCGCTTTTATCCCATTTCAATTCCATAACGATTGCCGGTTTATCCAGATTCCAAAGAGCCTTTAATAATTTTCTGGAAGACTCAACTGGCGCTGTTACTTCAGCCCAGTCCATGGTACTGATTGCATTGATATATTCCTGGGAAACTTCTTTGTTAGGAATTGTAACCGTTTTATCCGGCCAGTGATAGCTCAGATATCCCAAATGGATCAGCAATGTTAAAACATCATCTTTCCCTTGAAAATTCGTCATATCATTTGAAAATGTTCCCGTATTGATCTGGACTCGTTCTCCTGCAAGCATACGGATTACCGAATCCTTGAGTCCGTCAAAATTCATCTTAATATATACTTTTAATGCCTCATATGTTTCTGTTTGATTCCAGTAGTTATCGAACACGCCACTGAGCATCGCGTCTACTACCGATTTCGGACTATACATCGCGTACGAAATTTTTTCTTCGCCGTTCACTGCTACCAGTTCATATCCATCATACCAGGCTTGCGTTTCCTCAAAATTTCGATGAAATCTTTCACACAGTGACGTTACTTCTTTCTCTGTAAAGCCGAAATATTCAGCCATCTCCCTTGGATTCGTCATGGAATATTCCGTAAACATATTCAATGCCGAATGAGAACCATATTTTTTTATTGGGAGAATCCCTGTCATATAAGCCAGCGCCACATAGTCTTTATCTTTCAGCCATGCACGTAAAAAATCCAGATACTTTTTCTGTGCATCTTTATTCTGTTTATACTCACGGAACAGACAATCCCATTCATCGATCAAAATCACAAACGGACATTTCGTATAACGGAATACATCCTTCATAACCTGAATCAGGTTCTTTTCATCCCGAAATTGTATTTCGTGAAAGGTTTCTTTAAAATCCGAAACCAGATAATTTTTAAGCATCTCAAGCATCTCTTCCATGGTTTCTGACATGCTTAAAAATTCCTGCATATTAATCTTGATCACGTCATATTGATTCAGATGTTCTTTATATGATTTTTCTTTACTGATTGCAAGACTCTGAAACAATTCTTCTGTATCTTCATTTCGGTCATAGTACGCGGCAAGTATATTGGCTGCCATAGACTTGCCAAATCTTCTTGGACGGCTTACACAGATGTATTTCTGCTCTGTACAAAGAGCTTCATTCGTCCTTGCGATCAATTCGCTTTTGTCCACATATATTTTTGAACGAAGACTGCCGCGAAATGAAAAACTGCCCGGATTCAGATAACTTCCCATGCAAATTTCTCCCATCAAAAACGCTTTTATCTGAGTTCATTATACTTGATTCCATTCAGAATCACAAGACAGGAAGCCTTTGTCTCAGACTTTTATTCCAGGCATTATTTTTCCCCAGACCTCTTTCTCAGATCAGATATCACAGTCATCTTTCTGCTCAGATCTACATTCACCAAAATCTTGATCAGCCAGACAAATACGACCAAGACCAGAAGTGGGATCACACAGGATGTGATCAACATGACTGCCACAGCCTCCACAAAACGGCTCAGGGAATGCTCTGCTTTCTGCAACAGCTCTTCTGTTGATAATGTTACATTTTCCACTGCACTCGTAACAGATTCTTTTGCACTGTTCAAGGCTCCCTTTGCCATTTCCCACAGATTACCGCTTCCTTCTTTTTGCTGCTTCTGTTCTGTTTTAGCATTTTGTTCAGGCTGGACTGCCGTTGTATCGGATTCTGACTGACTTTCCAGGATTTTCTGTGTTTTCCTAGCCTCGTCCAGCGTCAGATCGATCTGTGTATGATACGTATCATCAATCAGATCTGCCAGCTTTACGCTGGATGGAACTACCAGGAAAATACAAATTCCAAATACCAAAAGTTTTCTGGCAAGACATCGGATACTGTCGTTTTCAAAGAATTTATTTCCGGCAAACAGCAAACAGGCCAATGGAATAAAAATGTGAAACGCAGCATATCCAGTAATTGTCACCAAATATTTTTCCAAAAATATCGCGCAAAGTACAATCATCAGATAACCGCTTAAATCTGCTATTTTTTCCGCAATGGGTGTTGCCACATCACCAGGCAGCAGCGTGATTAGCGCAGAAGTTGCTGTTGCAGCTACCGTGAGTTCAAGAACCGTATCCTTTTTTTCGTCCAGCGAGGAAATTACTTCTTTATGATGTTCCGGGGCAGAGGCATACTTTGCTGCTACAGTAAACGATAAAACCGCAATCAGCAGCCAGACTGCAACTATGATCCACTTCTTTTTCTCATAAGTAAACGGCATCTTTTTTCTCCTTATGTATCAGTTTGTTGTTTCCTTTCCAACTATAAATTCCATACTTCCACCTGACTGGCTTCTGCTTTGCGAAACACAATATCACCCTGCAGCTGTTCCAGATCATAAGAACCGACAGACAATCCGCTTTCCACGGAAATCAGGTTATTTACATCCACGACAGAATTCACATGGTACAGCTCGTCACCACGCCGCACTCTGCGCAGCAATGCCTCGGAAGAAACACGGTAACGCCCCGGATTGCGGCCAAATGCTTTGTAAGCGGCGCGACTTCCTCGCACGCCTGTAACCTCGCTCCACTCTTTTCCTTCGATATCATTTTTTACCGCTGGAAGGATTTCATGATCCAGATAATTCCAAAATACGTCCGAAGATGCTTTTATTTCTGCGGTAGAATGAAGACAGCCAAGACGGATCTCCGGGTAAACCGAAAGTAAGGCAGGATCTATGTTTATCGTTCTATTCATACGTGTCACCTCTTACGAAATTTTTTGAAGAGCTATCTTTCATCCAGATAGCTCTTCAAAAAATACTCCGCCAGACTATTTGGCCGGATATTGGTTCTTGCTTCTTCCGGTGGAAACCACTTGCACCGGTCCACCTCCTGATTGATGTGCAGTTCTTCAGCATTGTCCACATAGGCAGTAAAATTGCACATCAGCGTGTTGGATGGCTCAAAGAAGCTGGTCCGGTTAAATTTCATATGGGAAACGTGAAGTCCCGTCTCCTCTCTCACCTCACGCACAACTGCATCTTCCTCGGCTTCGCCGCGGTTCACATAACCAGCCACCAAAATGTAAGTTAGCTTTCCATACTGCTGGATCAGCAGGATTTTCCCGGTTTTTTCATCCGTAACGATCATGCTGACCGCCACATTGTACATAGGGAAGCGGTATTGTTTGCACTTTGGACAATAGGGAACGATTCCTTCCCCGTCCAGTTCCTGTTCGGTCAGCTCTGAGCCGCATTCAAAACAATGTTTCTGAATCATTTCACACCTCTTTCTCCCATATCCATACATTCACATGTGCGTTATCGTTATTTCATAACCCAATATGTTAGAATCCCCATGGCAGATACGCTGCCACAACAGCGAGTATTACTGACGGCAGCATATTGGCCACACTCAGCTTCTTCCCCCAGATCAGGTTCACGCCGATACAAAAGATCCGTGCAGAACCAACCAGAAAACGCACACCCTTTTCCCATGGATGATGTCAAGACCGCAATGATGATAACCCCGCTCAATTCCGATCAGTTCCCCGATCACGGTCCCGATTGCCAGGCAAAGCACAAGCAGCATGGATTTGCCGCTGCTGATGATGGTTCCTAATCCTGTCATTGCTCCTCTTTCCTCACTCTTCCGCTTCTTTGCAAACATCCACCCAGTCGTTTGCACCAGCTACCTGTTCCAATTCCGGAATCGTCAGTTTTACCGCACTGTGGTCATTGCCTGCTGCCGGATAGACTACGTCAAACTGACGAAGGCTCTCATCCAGATACACTTCCACACCTTCCCTGATCCCAAACGGGCATACTCCGCCCGGCGCATGGCCCACATGCTGCTCTACTTCATCAAACGGGATCATCCTGGCCTTCATATGAAAGGTGTCCTTATATTTCCGGTTATCCACCTTTGCCGTTCCCTCTGTCAGGATCAGCACTGTTTTTTCTCCCTGCAAAAATGACATGGTCTTTGCGATCATGGCTGGCTGCACACCAAGTGCTTCTGCCGCCTCATGAACCGTTGCAGTGGAATCTTTTAATTCAATCACATGATCTAGAAAGCCTTTTGCCTCCAGATATGCTTTTGCTTTTTCCAGTGACATGACTGCTTCCTCCTGTGTTTCCATCATATATCTGACAATCCTGTTGCATTCACTTCAAACTGATTATGTTCCTATATCCTGTCCCCGCACCTACAGCACCATCAGCAGCGTTCCCGCTCCGATCAGGACACACCCGATCATGGATTTCATTGTAAAGGATTCGTGCAAAAATACAAATGCGAGAACCAACGTAATGATCACGCTCAGTTTATCAACCGGCACCACTTTGGATGCCTCCCCGATCTGCAGTGCCCGATAATAACAAAGCCAGGACGCCCCGGTTGCAAGTCCGGAAAGAATCAAAAACAGCCAGCTCTTTTTGCTGATCTCGGAAATACCGCTCTGGGTATGTGTCAGAAAAACCATTCCCCATGCCATCACAACAACCACCATAGTCCGGATCGCTGTTGCAAGGTTGGAATTCACGCCATCAATGCCGACTTTCGCAAGAATGGATGTAAGTGCCGCAAATACTGCCGATAATAATGCGAATAAAAACCACATAACGCATTTCTCCTCATATGTTCAACTCCGAAAATAATATAATGAAAGCCGCCGCATATCCAACGTGCGGCGGCTTTCTGCCAATATATCTTATTTGTGCTTCGGTACCATAACTTCCATACCGCCCATATACGGCTGCAGCACCTTCGGGATCTTGACAGTACCGTCTGCCTGCAGGTTGTTCTCCAGGAATGCGATCAGCATACGCGGCGGAGCAACTACGGTGTTGTTTAAGGTATGAGCGAAGTACTTTCCGTCCGGTCCGTCTACGCGGATCTTTAAGCGGCGTGCCTGTGCGTCTCCTAAGTTGGAGCAGGAACCTACCTCGAAGTACTTCTTCTGACGCGGAGACCATGCCTCTACGTCACAGGATTTTACCTTTAAGTCTGCCAGGTCACCAGAGCAGCACTCCAGGGTACGAACCGGGATGTCCATGGAACGGAACAGATCTACGGTGTTCTGCCATAATTTGTCGTACCACATCTTGGACTCATCCGGCTTGCAGACAACAATCATCTCCTGCTTCTCGAACTGGTGGATACGGTATACACCGCGCTCCTCAATGCCGTGGGCACCTTTCTCCTTACGGAAGCATGGGGAATAGCTGGTTAAGGTCTTCGGAAGCTGGTCTTCCGGGGTAATGGTGTCGATGAACTTACCGATCATGGAGTGCTCACTGGTACCGATCAGGTACAGGTCCTCACCCTCGATCTTGTACATCATAGCATCCATCTCTGCGAAGGACATAACGCCGGTTACCACGTTGCTGCGGATCATGAATGGCGGGATGCAGTAAGTGAAGCCACGGTCGATCATGAAGTCACGAGCGTAGGAAATGACTGCGGAATGAAGTCTTGCGATATCGCCCATCAGGTAGTAGAAGCCGTTTCCTGCTACTTTACCTGCTGCGTCTAAGTCGATGCCGTCAAAGGTCTTCATGATGTCGGTATGATACGGAATCTCAAAATCCGGTACGAACGGATCGCCGAATTTTTCGATCTCTACGTTCTGGCTGTCATCTTTACCGATCGGTACGCTCGGATCGATGATGTTCGGAATGGTCATCATGATCTTTAATACCTTTGCCTCCAGCTCGGTCTCCTGAGCCTCCAGCTCTGCCAGGCGTGCTGCGTTTGCTGCTACCTGAGCCTTAACCTCTTCTGCCTCTTCCTTCTTGCCCTGGCCCATTAACTGGCCGATCTGCTTGGAGAGCTTGTTGCGGGATGCACGAAGGCTGTCTGCCTCTGCCTTTGCTGCACGGTTCTTCGCATCCAGCTCGATCACCTCGTCCACCAGCGGAAGCTTCTCAAACTGGAACTTGTTTTCGATATTTTTCTTTACGATGTCCGGATTCTCACGGACAAACTTTAAATCTAACATCTCTTCCTCCTGTATACGTTTCTGTTTTCCTAACCGTAAAATACATACTCTGTACTTCCAATATGCCCGGAAAGCAAAAATGTAGTATAATCAAAATCGATTATACTACACTTTTTTCTGAATGGAAAGACTCTATTTTATTTTAGCACTTAGTCTAACTCGTAAACATCGCCGTATTTTGCTTCGAAGGATTCTTTATCAGCCGGTACTTCGATCTCGCTGCTGATGATCTTCTCTTTCACTTCGTTTACTGCCTCGATGACATCGTCTGCGATCAGATCCTGGCTCGGTGCGATATCTACACCGCCTGCTGCCAGGTCATAGGTGTGAACACTGCTCTCCAGGGTTCCGTTTACTAAAGACTCGATGGTATCAAATACAGCGTTGTCTACACGCTTCATAGCAGAGGTCAGGACGGTATCCGGGGAGATGCTGGACTGGTCGCTGTCTACGCCGATCGCATAAACACCAGCCTCGTGACAAGCCTCGATCACGCCAAGACCGGTTGCTGCTGCTGCGTGGAAGATGACATCTGCACCGTTGGTGATTGCAGTATTTGCCATGGTCTTACCAGTTGCTGCATCTGCAAAGGAGTTTGCGTTGAACTGCTGGATGGTTACATCCGGGTTCGCATCCAGGGCACCTGCACAGTAACCGTAACCAAACTGGTTCATGGTCTCGTTTGCCATACCTGCTACATAACCGATGTTGTTGGTCTTGGTGGTCTTACCTGCTACAAAACCAGCCAGGTAGGAAGCCTGCTCTGCGCGGAACATCAGGCAGGTAACGTTCGGAAGGTCGATGGTTGCGTCATCTACGATCGCAAACTTGATATCCGGGTTCTGCTCTGCTGCGGTTCTGGTTGCATCTGCAAGCATGTAACCGATGCTGATGATCAGGTCATACTCCTCATCTGCGAAGGTCTCCAGGTTCGGTGCGTAGTCTGCATCGGTGCTGGACTCTAAGTAGTTTACGGTTACGCCAAGCTCTTTTGCTGCACGCTCCATACCTTCCCATGCGGTCTGGTTGAAAGAACCATCGTTTACACCGCCGACATCGGTAACCAGACCGATCTTTAAATCGGATGCGTCTACTGCTGCGGAACCGCTTTCTGCGGTGTTGCTGTCTGCACTGTTGCTGTCTGCTGCTTTGGTGTCTGCTGCACCGGTGCTGCTGTTAGAACCGCCGCATGCCACAAGAGACATGCACATTGCTGCTGCCATCATAAGAGCTGTAATTCTTCTTTTCATAATGTCCTCCAATATAATAATTTTCACGGTCTCAGAATAACCTTATAGTTTATAACACAAATCAATGCGCTTGGAAAGGACACATGTCACTTTTTCATTATTTTTTTATATATACGAGAGCCTGACGCGTTTCATTTTTCACGGACATATTGACAAATAAAATCTGCTTTCGCAGTTCTGGAGACTTCACGGGAGCGGATGGTGCTGTCGATAACCAGAAGCTTCATATTCTTATCGTCCTTTCTTTTTGGATCCAACTATATCATCCTTTTGCATAGAAAATCACCCTTTGTTCCTAATTCCAATTTCAAGGAATTATGCATCTTCGTCAATTCGTTCAATCTTAAATACATTGAGTGTATCCACATCCGGACAGGCAAACAAAGCAGTTCCCTCTTTCTGCCCTGGAATGTTTCCGCCGTACCGCAGGATATCAACATACGGAAACGCTACATGCATCGCCATAGGGCACAGATTGCCTCTTTCCGTGTCAAAATCATAGGAATCACCAATCTTATGCCCTCTGTGGCAGCCAACGGTACCTTTTTGATCAATCAGGGTAATTCGGATCTTTGGTCTTTTCATCAATCAATCTCCTCCAGACATGTCTCAATCGGTATTCCTTTGTATTTATCTGCGTTCCCGGCATTCTTCACGATCATATTTTTTACCGTCGTCATGGCACGCTCTGTGGCATCGCGCAGGCTGCATCCAGCTAATATCTTACCCATGAAAACGGCCGAGAAAATATCTCCTGTGCCAGGAAATCTTACCGGAATCTCCTCAAAATCAATCTGAAAATATTCCTTCGTCTTATCATCATAACCGAACACACATTTTTGTTCTGAACCTTTGATCTTTGCACTTGTGATCACAATGGATTTTGCACCCAGGCGTTTCAGTTCATCGATGATATCCTTTAATTCTGCCTCTGTGGCACCCTCTTCATGGTACTCAGAACCGGCGAGATATGCAGCTTCCGTATAATTAGGAACCGTGTAATCGGAAACCGAGATTAATTTCCGCATAAGCGCAACCGTTTCCTGCGTAATGCCATTGTAAAGCTTTCCCTCATCACCCATGATCGGGTCGGTAAATATGGTAATGCCCGCTGCAGATTCTTCCCTGCAGAATTCCGTGATCAGCTCCGTTTGTTCTTTGGAAACAATAAAGCCAGTTGATATGGCATCGAACTCAAAATTCAGCTGTTTCCATACGTCAAGCGTATTTTTCATGTATTCTGTGGTATCGAGAATATCAAATTTACCATAGTCCAGCGTGTTCGAAACGATAGCCGTAGGAAGGCTGAATATCTCATATTTCATATGAGAAAGCACCGGAATCATTGCAGATAATGCGACTTTTCCGTAGCCTGCCAGGTCATTGATCAGCAAGAGTTTGTTATTCATCATTTGTACCTCATTTTCGTGTTTTTTGACAGATCTTTAAGAGTTTCAAAAGGCCCCGTCAGATATTTTTCTAATGTAACAATTAAGTAGAAAAACAGAATAATATCGTTAACGCAACGAACAAGGACCGAAAGTTCCTGCTCCGCCATACGGCGGAGCGGGAGCTTTCGACCCTTTCATGTTTCCTGTATCAAATTATTATTTTATTTCAGCTTATCCAGAATCGAATCCCCAATGGTTCCTTCCGGCATCTTTACACCGAAATCGTCGGCAATGGTTGCTCCGATGATCGCAAAGGTATCGGTCTCCGGAAGCTCGCCGCTCTCCTTGCACGCCTTAGAATATGCCAGAAACGGCACTTTCTCGCGGGTGTGATCGGTTCCGGTGTAGGTCGGATCATTTCCGTGGTCTGCCGTGATGATGAGGAGATCATCTTCCCGCAGCGTATCCAGAAGTAAGCCAAGATTTACATCGAACTTTTCAATCTCCTGTGCGTAGCCGGACGGATTTCTGCGGTGTCCCCACAGGGCATCGAAGTCAACCAGGTTCACGAAGCACAAACCATGGAAATCTTTCTTTGCCACATCGATGGTCTGCTCCATGCCGTGAACAGAGCTCTTGGACTTGTAGGCCTCAGTGATACCCTCGCCCACAAAGATGTCGTTGATCTTTCCAATAGAAATGACATCATAACCGGCACTTTTAAGCGCATTCAAAGCAGTCGGACCGAATGGCTTTAACGCATAGTCGTGGCGGTTGCTGGTGCGCTTGAATTCGCCCTTTTTCTTTCCTATATATGGTCTGGCGATGACGCGGCCAACCTTCCACTCATCCTTCATGGTCAGCTCCCGGGCGATCTCACAGCAGCGATAAAGTTCATCAAGGCCAAATGTCTCCTCATTGCCGCAGATCTGAAGCACAGAGTCTGCAGAGGTGTACACGATCATATGGCCGGTTGCGATTTCCTCTTCACCAAGCTCGTCTAAGATTTCGGTGCCGCTGGCGCTCTTATTGCCGATGACTTTATGTCCGGTGCGCTCCTCCAGCTCTTTGATCAGCTCCGGTGGGAATCCGGTCTCGGTGAAGGTCTGGAATGGTTTGGTCACTTCCAGGCCCATCATCTCCCAGTGTCCGGTCATGGTATCCTTGCCGCGGCTCTTTTCACGCAGTTTTCCATAATAGCCCAGCGGCTTCTCCACTGGTGCGACCTGCTTTAACGGGATGATGTTTGCCATCCCCAGTTTCTGAAGGTTTGGAATCTGAAAGGTTTTCACGGATTCGGAAATATGCCCCAGGGTGTTCACCCCGATATCACCAAAATCTGCGGAATCCGGCATAGCTCCCACTCCAAGGGAATCCATGACTACTACAAATACCCGTTTAAACTTTTCCATGTAATTCTCCTTAATTTTATTTCAGATTATCCGGCCCGAATCCAAGAGGCAGCAGCTCTTTTAAAGTATAGATCTCATACTGCTCTTTGGAGACTGCCAGAATGATCTGGAATTCTTCCGGGTTACAGAACTCCATCATAACCTGGCGGCAGACGCCGCATGGAGCTGTGATTTCTTTTAATTCTTTATTGGCGCCACCGACTACGCAGATGGCATCAAACTCCCGCACGCCTTCACTCACGGCCTTGAAAAATGCGGTGCGCTCTGCGCAGTTGCTTGGCGTATAACCGGCATTTTCAATGTTGCAGCCACCGTAAACGGTGCCGTTTTTCGCCAGCAGTGCAGCTCCCACATGGAAGTGGGAATACGGCACATAAGAGTAATCCATCATGCTGATGGCCTTTTCGATCAGGGCTTCAATCTGATCCTTTTCCAGTTTCTTCATGATTTGCTTAACACTCCTTGGGAGGATTCCCTATTTCGGATTTCCTCACTTTCTTTATCCATGCGCCCACTCAGGCAGACAGATTTTTTAGTATCCGGTTGCCTCTTCCTGCTTTACCAGCTTGATGATGCGGCTGGTTCCCAGTCTGTCAGCACCCAGGGAAAGGAATTTTTCTGCGTCATCCAGAGATGAGATGCCGCCTGCTGCTTTCATCTTTACATTCGGCCCGATGTGCTCGGAGAAGAGCTTAATATCGTCGAAGGTTGCTCCTGCTTTGGAGAAACCGGTGGAGGTCTTGATGTAATCTGCTCCTGCCTTTGTCACTACTTCGCACATGCGGATCTTCTCCTCGTCGGTCAGAAGACAGGTCTCAATGATGACCTTTAATACCTTGGAGCCGCATGCTTTTTTCAGGGTGCGGATTTCTTCTTCGATGCAGTCAAACTTTCCGTCTTTTGCCCAGCCGATGTTGATGACCATATCGATCTCGTCTGCCCCGTTTGCGAGTGCATCTTTCGTCTCAAACTCTTTTGCTGCGGTGGTCATATAGCCGTTCGGGAAGCCAATGACGGTGCAGACTGCCATCTTGTCCTGCACATACTCCTTCGCCTGCTTTACATAGGACGGCGGAATGCAGACGGAAGCAGTTCCGTAAGCAACCGCGTCATCGCAGATCTGCCTGATCTCAGCCCAGGTTGCAGTCTGGGTTAAGAGTGTGTGGTCCACATGTTTGATAATATCTTTTACATCCATTGTATGAATCCCCTTTCTTTTCTATCACATATTACAGTCAGAAGCAGATTGTCCCGGCACATGCCAGATTCTCCATGTTCTGCTTCTGCATTTCTGTTTTTTGCAATATTGTTATGCCAGTTCCAGCGCGATCTCCATCATCTTGTGGAAACCAAGCTGCCGGTCTTCGGCGCTTAAATGCTCGTTGGTGTAGAGATGATCGGAAATCGTGAGCATGCAGAGTGCCTTCTTGCCCGCCTTTGCCGCATTCATGTAAAGCGCTGCTGCTTCCATTTCCACAGCCAGCACGCCCATGCCGCGCCACAGGTCATTGACATTGCCCATCGCGTTGTAGAATACGTCGGAGGAAAGCACGTTTCCGATTACAACGTTTGTGCCCTGGCGCTTTGCAGTTTCCACTGCCCGGCTTAACAGCTCATAGTCTGCGATCGGTGCAAAGGTTCCCGGCAGTCCATACTGGTAAGCATAGTTGGAATCGGTGCAGGCACCCATGCCGATGACAACGTCCATCAGCTTCATATTATCCTGCAGGGCCCCTGCGGAACCGATACGGATCACCTGGTCTACATCATAAAAGTTAAACAGCTCGTAGGAATAGATTCCGATGGACGGCATTCCCATACCGCCTCCCATAACAGAAATCTCTTTTCCCTTGTAGGTTCCGGTATAACCAAACATATTCCGGACCCCGTTTACCTGCCTTGCATTTTCCAGATACGTCTCTGCAATGTACTTTGCGCGCAGCGGATCGCCCGGCATCAGTACGGTTTTGGCGAAATCGCCGAGTTTTGCACTATTGTGCGCAGTTGGTGTGTTCGTCATAATAAATCCCCTTTCCTTCTCCTGTTTTCCAGATAGTGGGACACATCGGACTGCCTTTCGCGCCAGACCCGTCTGCCCCTATTTCTATTTAGATTATTACAGGCCTGTATATAAGTCTTGCTTCCTATATACAGACCTGGCTAAAATTTATTTCGACTTTACAAAGATCTTTCCGTTTGCTGCCGGAGTATGTGCCTTACCGACAAACAGTACCAGTGCCACGATGGTTACCACGTACGGGATCATGGAAATTAAGTTCGGAGATACCATGTTGCTCTGCGCTGCCAGGGATTTGATACCGCTGCACAGACCAAAGAGCAGGCATGCCTTAGTTGCTCCTCCCGGGGAGAACTTACCGAAGATAACCGCTGCGATCGCGATAAAGCCCTGTCCTACGATAACACTCGGACGGAACTGGTTGATGGTTGCCAGGGTTACGAAAGCACCGCCGAGACCTGCCAGGAATCCAGAAAGGATCACGCAGGTGTAACGGACCTTGTAAACGTCGATACCCAGAGACTCACATGCCTCCGGATGCTCTCCGACTGCTCTTAAGTGTGCACCGAATTTGGTCTTGTAGAATACGAACCAGCACACAAATGCCAGAACAAATACCAGATAAGCAACCGCATATACATTCAATACGTTGTTCCAGAAGGAACCGGTCGGGAACACGCCCTCAAACAGCTTCGGGAGCTTGCAGCTCGGATCCATGGCCGGTGTATCGGATGAGTTGTTGTACATTGCCTTACAGAGGAACAGCGCCAGGCCAGGTCCTAAGAAGTTGATCGCCGTACCGGCGATAGTCTGGTCTGCATGGCAGGAAATACATGCGTAAGCATGGATCAGTCCGAACAATGCGCCTGCCAGACCTGCACACAGAAATGCGATCCAGCCGTTTCCGGTGGTCAGTCCCATAACAGCACCGGTGAAGGCGCCGATGGTCATCATACCCTCAATACCGATGTTAACAACTCCGCTTCGCTCAGAGAAGCAGGAGCCAAGAGCCGCAAGAAGAAGCGGCGGAGTCGCGATCAGGGTCGCGTTGATCAGAAGACCAAGGTCTTTTATAATTTCATTCATCTTACTTTGCCTCCTTCTTCTTTGCTGTCTTCAGGACAAAATACTTAAATACATGGGCGATCGCGATCAGTAAAACAACGCAGCCCATGATGATGTCTATGACCTCAGACGGTGCTTTTACGATACTAAGCTTGGATCCGCCGTATTTCATGGCACCGTAGAACAGACCGGAGAAGATGCAGCCGATCGGGTTTGAGGAACCGATCAGGGCAACGGTGATACCCTCGAAACCAAAGCCCTCCTGACCAGCGAACTGGCTCAAACGGCCGGACATGCCAAGTACCTGAACTGCTCCGCCAAGACCGGATAACAGACCGGAAATACCAAGTGCAGTCAGAATGGATCTGTTTGCATCGATGCCGCCGTACTCTGCAGCGCTGCTGTTAAAGCCTACGGCTTTCAGCTTATAGCCAAGGGTGGTCTTCTCGATGATGATCCAGATCACAATTGCTGCAACGACAGCCAGGACAAAGCCCCAGTGTGCACTGGTACAGCCAAGTGCGTTTCTCATGCCTTCCGGAAGAAGGAGTCTCGCGGAAGCTGCGATATCCTGGGTTGCCTCAGTCTTATCGCGGTGGATGAACGGCAGGTTTACCATGTAGTTGGACAGATAGAATGCGATCCAGTTAAACATGATAAAGGAAAGTACCTCGTGGATGCCGCGTTTTACTTTCAAGACGCCTACGATCAGAGACCAGATGCAGCCTGCAGCTGCCGCTGCCACCAGACATACGATCGCATGGATGCCTGCCGGAAGCTTTAACACAATTCCCAGAATGCAGGCTACCAGGCCGCCGATAACGAACTGGCCCTCAGCGCCGATGTTGAACACACCGGTACGGAACGAGAAAGCTACACTTAAACCAGTGAAGATCAGCGGTGCTGCGTAAACCAGGGTCCATACCAGGTACTTCGGCTTACTGAAAATACTGCTAAAAAGCTTTCCGTAAGCGACTGCCGGGCTGATGCCCGCAATCGTCAAGAAGATGGCTCCTACCAAAAAGCCAATGATAATTGCAATGATGGTGTAGAGTACATTGCATTCCAGAATACTTTTCTTTTTATTCATTTGTCTTTTTTCCTCCTGCCATCATAAATCCGAGCTCCTTCTCGTCTGCATTCTTACCAGGAACACTTCCGGTGATCTGGCCATCGAAGATAACCTCGATCCGGTCGGAAAGGCTCATGATCTCATCCAGCTCGAAGGATACCAGCAATACTGCACGGTTTTTATTTCTCTGCTCTACCAGATACTTATGAACAAACTCGATCGCTCCGACATCCAGGCCACGGGTCGGGTTTACCGCGATTAAAAGATCCTTATCGTTCGTTACCTCGCGGGCAATGATGACCTTCTGCTGGTTACCGCCGGACAGGGTGCCGGATGGTGCCTCGGCACAGCCGCGCGGGCGGACATCGAATTTCTCGATCAGACCAAGTGCATGCTCCTTGATGGCTTTGCGGTCCAGAATTCCATGTTTGGAAAATGGTGCTTCCTCGAAGTGCTGCAGGATCAGGTTATCCTCGTTGGAGAATTCCAGAACCAGACCATGCTTCTGGCGGTCAGCCGGAATACTGGAAATACCGTTTGCAAAGGTCTCCTTCGGGCTCTTGTTGAAGACATCTTTTCCAAGCATGGTAACGGTGCCGGACTCAGCCTTGCGAAGGCCGGTCAAAATCTCGACAAGCTCGGTCTGTCCATTTCCATCGACACCGGCCAGTCCTACGATCTCGCCTTTTCTTACATCTAAGTTAAAGCCTTTTAAGATTTCCACATCGCGGTAATCCTTTGCGTGCAGGTTTTCTACATGCAGGACAACCTCGCCTGCTTCCTGGTCTTTTTTGTCGACCTTAAAGTTAACGTCTCGTCCTACCATCATGGCAGCCAGGGCATTCTCATCGACATCGGCTACTTTTACAGTCTGGATGTATTTACCCTGACGGATAATGGTACAGTTATCGGAGGATGCGGTGATCTCCTTTAACTTATGAGTGATCAGGATGACACTCTTTCCGTCTGCAGTCAGGTTGGAGATGATCTCCATAAGGCCCTCGATTTCCTGCGGGGTCAGGGACGCAGTCGGCTCATCCAGGATCAGGGTCTGCGCACCGCGGTACAATACCTTCAGGATCTCCACACGCTGCTGCATACCTACGGAAATATCTTCTACCTTTGCGTCCGGGTCTACCTTCATGCCATAACGCTCGGACAGCTCCAGCACTTTTTTCTTTGCAGTTTCCTTGTCAATACTTAAGCCCTTAACCGGCTCCATACCCAGAATAATATTCTCGGTTACGGTGAATGGCTGGATCAGCATGAAATGCTGGTGTACCATACCGATACCGATGTCGATCGCATCCTTCGGGCTGTTGAAGTGAACTTCTTTTTCATTGATAAAGATCTGTCCACTGGTTGGTTTGTACAGTCCGCAGAGTACGTTCATCATGGTACTCTTTCCGGCTCCGTTCTCACCTAAGATCGCGTGCACCTCTCCTTTGTGCACGGTCAGGTTGATGTGGTCATTCGCCGTAAAGTCGCCGAATTTCTTGACGATGTCTTTCATCTGAATTACGACTTTACTTTCATCCATATGGCTCGTTCTTGCCACGGCTTGGTCCCTCCTGTTTCTTTTATCGTCTGCTGTCTGCGCAAGCGCGTAACAGCAATCTTTCCTCATCAGATCAGCGTAATATGCTGGAATCCTTTTTCTTTTAAAATGTCTGCCAGATAAGAAAGATACTTCTGGTCAGGCACCTGGAAATGGGAATATTGTTCCCGCACTCCCATGGGACGGAATGCAATGATCTTTACGCGGATGTCTCCGTATTGCAGATATGGAGACAGAAAATCGCCCATCTCGCGCACACTCTTTTCCGTATCGTAAAGATCCGGGACGATCACCGCACGTACCTCGTAAAGCTTTCCGGTTTTTGCAAGATAATCCGCATTCTGAAGCACCATTTCATTGGTGACCCCTGCCACCCGCTCATGCTCTGCTGCCTCAAACGCTTTGATGTCCAGCATCACACCGTCGGAAACCTCCATAAGCTCCGGATACTGTTCGAACGGGACCATGCCATTACTGTCGATCAGGGTTCCAAGACCATCTTTTTTCGCAAGCTTAAACAGCTCTGTTAAAAATTCCGGCCAAAGCATGCACTCGCCGCCAGAAACACTGATGCCCCGGATAAACGGGATCTGCTTTTTCACGCGTTCATAGACTTCCTCTGGTGTCATCTCGCAGGTACGCGGAGAACTGTCATGCGGACAGATGTGGATACAGGTATCGCACTGTACGCACTTTTGGGGGTCAAAAACAACCTTCTTATCCTCTCCCATGGTTAATGCTCCTGCAGGACAGTTTACCACACATTTTCCGCACTGTACACAAAGTTTTCTCGTTTCCGGGTTATGACAGTATTTGCAGTCAATATTACAGCCCTGTAAAAAGATGGCTGTCCGGTTTCCCGGACCATCCACACTGCTGAACGGGATGATCCGGTTTACGATTGCTTTCATTTAGCGCACCTTTCTTTCCAGAATGTGGCCATTTCTTGCCGCGCCAAGTCCCAGTGCAGTGGTATCCTGAAGGACAGCCTCACCGCCAGCCAGTTTCTCCAGCTCAGAACGTTTTACCAGATAACCGGTTACACGGATCACATCGCTGTCGCTGGAATAGAAGGACAGGTAACGCAGATCCATCTTGAAGGAACCTTTGATGATATCCAGAACGTACTCCGGGTTTCTGTGCACAGTCATATCGATCGGGAAGATATCGCCGGTGCCGGATGTAAAGTACTTGTGGAACTTTCTTAACACGTTCAGCTGGTCGATCAGCTCCTCCGGCTCCTCGCCGATCGGAATTCTGGTTCCCGGAGTTACGTTCTCGTCCTCTGCCAGGCCTACCTGTGCATGAAGCAGGAAATGTCCGCCGGTTCCCTCGCAGTATTTATTCTTATGGTTTAAGTTGAACTCCTTGATGATCTCCATGATCTCTACACCAAGGTTATTTGCATTCTCGTCGTGGCCGAAGCGTCCCTTGATGCCCTCTTTCTCGAACAGGATGTTGACGCAGTCAGCCAGACCTACCAGGCCATACATACCAGAGAAACGGTCTCTGTGGATGAAGCCCTCTTTTGCCAGGAAGTTGTTCTCAAAAAAGCCGCTCTCTTCTACCTCAAATTTGATACGGGCATCCATATAGCGTGCCATGATATCCAGTACGTACGGAAGTTCTCTCTCCATGAAATCCTGGATATTCTTTGCGCGCTTTGCGATATTGCCAAGCACCAGACGGCAAAGAGTGTAAGCGCCGCCGCCAAGCAGCAGGCCATTGTAGCAGCTTGCAATAACATAATTCTCACCAAGCTCGCTCTTGAACATCTTGTGGTTTGCGAAGCTCGGCTTTGCGCTGTGCATTGCGCAGTCGATCGCTTTGAGTGCAAAATCATCCGGAGTGATATCCTCGTCGTACTTGAAGCTTAAGTTCGGAACGGCATTTTCCAGCTCTTTTTCTGCCTCTAAGAGCAGACGTCCTGCCTTGGTCTCACGCGGTCCGATGTTTGCGTGGGAGAAGGAATCCAGGATGGTACGGTCCATCTGGGTTAAGAACAGCTTCAGCATCTTCTTTGCCTGTTCCTCGTCCACGGTGTCAATATACGGCTCTAAGAGCTCGTCTAACTGGCCCACATAAACCGGGTAGTTGGTAACGCTCGGAACATGCTTATAGAAGATCATCAGGCTGTTTAATGCCTCGTACAGGTCGGTCGGCGGATCTAACTGGAGGAATTTGCTTCCTTCTTTTAAGAATTTCGCATAATCCGGGATAATGTAACGCGGACGCATCGGCGCATGACCCTCGCTTAAATCGCAGATGCACTTTCTGTCGATCGGCACGTTTAACAGTTCATCCAGTCCTTCCGGAAGATCTAAGACCTCCATCAGGGAATCTGCCTGGTTTGCCAGACAGGTCAGCTTCTGCTCATGGGTGAGCGTCGCGCTCTCAATGATCTCAAGAATGTTTTTTCTGGTTTCGTTGACTCTTTCCATAGAAATGTCACGCATAATAACAACTTCCTCCTACATGTGATAAATATGATTGATAAGTTTTATAGTTTCGCAGCTATTTATTAGCATCTTCGTGGATCAGTTTCCGGATGGCTTCGACTGCCACACGGATAGCCATATCGGTGTCATGGGCTACCGGGTTTGGCAGTCCCTGTTTTTCCCGCTCCTGATTAGCCATAACCAGAAATACGGAACCGCAGCGCACATGCAGTGTGCTGGCTACGATAAAGAGAGCTGCGGATTCCATCTCCGATGCCAGGCATCCGAGACGTTTCCAGGCCTCCCACTTATTTAAAAGCTCATAGCTGACCGGCATGGTCTCCGGGGAGTGCTGGCCATAAAATGCATCCTTGCACTGCACCACGCCAACGTGGCAGCTCTGTCCCAGTTTTTTTGCGGACTCCCGAAGTGCAATGGTCACGTCCAGATCGGCTACTGCCGGAAATTCGATCGGCGCATATTCCTTACTGGTTCCTTCCATGCGGATGGCACCGCTTGCCACAACGACGTCCGAGCTTTTTACATCAAGCTGCATGCCGCCGCAGGTGCCGACGCGGATAAAGGTGTCTGCCCCACATTTGACCAGCTCTTCCATGGCAATGGATGCGGACGGACCGCCGATGCCAGTGGAAGTCACGCTCACTTTGACCCCGTCCAGGTAGCCGGTATAGGTAACATACTCGCGGCTGTCTGCAACCAGCTTTGCGTCATCAAAATAAGCGGCGATCTTGGCACAGCGCTTCGGATCGCCCGGAAGGATCACATAGCGCCCCACTTCGCCCTCCCCTACCTGAATATGGTACTGCTTATCTGGATTTTCTGAATACTTCATTTGTCATTCCCCCGTTTCATTGATCTGTACTCCTACGAGTTCGCGGATTTTCTGATACTGTTCCCATGTCATAACGATGCTCCAGCCGTCTCTTGCGATCAGCCCCTTTTCCTCCAGATCCTTTAAGGCCCTGGTAATGGTCCGCTCAGAGACACCGGTAACTTCAGAAAAGTCTTTTCTGCTTAAATAAACACGGTACGTATCGCATTTTCCGTAGGTTTCATATAAATTCGTAAGAATGAGATAAACCCGTTCATTTCCCGGCAGCATCACATAGAGGCGTTCCTTTCTGGACTGGTCCAGAAGGTAGCCGATGATGCGTTCGGTTTCCATGCGCAGGGCAGATACATCGTTTAAGAGCCATTTTTTGCAGATATCTCCCGGTATCTTTAAAAGCAGGCTGTCCTGCGTCGTAGCCAGTGTTGTCTTATAGCAGTTCGTCTGCCCAAGGATCTCCATGGTCCCGAATATTTCAATCGGCTCAAAGTGGCAGAAACCATAGACCGTCTCACGCACCCGGTAGTCAACTGCGGATACACTTCCTTTTAAAAGGATATACACCTTATCGACCAGTGTTCCTTCCTGAATGAAAGTCGTTCCCGCCGGCATCCGCACCACCTGCATGCTGCTTTTTAAGGCTTCCGGCGCATAAGTAAAGTAACGATTTAAGTAATTCTGCTGTTTCGGACTCAGTTTGCTGATCACGTCATCTGCTTCGCTCATTTTATTCATTTCCCCGGTTTTATTCTCATGATACCTTTTTTATACCACATTTCCCATAAACAAGAAAGGACAAATGTCACTTTTATTCTCGATTTCCATTATTTTTATGCCACTTGGCAGATTTTCCCATGAAATAAAATTCTGCATAGAAATACGGGGTCCGCAAATCTGCGAACCCCGCGTCTGCCATGCAGTATCTGTCATGTTACGATTCACGTAATGTGCCATGTAACACGATAATAGCATCTGTATTAGTCTAACTGATATACATCACCGTATTTTGCCTCGAAGGACTCCTTGTCATCCGGAACCTCGATCTCGCCGTTTACGATTTTTTCTTTTACTTCGTCAACTGCAGAGATTACTTCCGGTGCGATCAGATCCTGGCTCGGAGCGATGTCTACGCCGCCTGCTGCCAGGTCAAAGGTCTTCACGCCGCCCTCAAGAGAACCGTCGATCAGCTCCTGAACTGCCTCGTATACTGCGTTGTCTACACGCTTCATAGCGGAAGTTAAAACGGTGTTCGGAGCAATGCTGGACTGGTCACTGTCTACGCCGATCGCGTAAACACCAGCCTCCTGGCATGCCTCGATAACGCCAAGGCCGGTTGCGCCTGCAGCCTGGAATACGATGTCAGCACCGTTGGTGATTGCGGTGTTTGCCATGGTCTTACCGGTAGCGGAATCAGCAAAAGAGTTTGCGTTGAACTGCTGAACGGTGATGTCCGGGTTAGCGTCGATCGCACCTGCGCAGTAGCCGTAGCCAAACTGGTTCATGGTCTCATTGGTCATACCTACAACAAAACCGATGTTGTTGGTCTTGGTGGTCAGACCAGCTACATAACCTACCAGATAGGAAGCCTGCTCTGCACGGAACATCAGGCTGGTTACGTTCGGAAGGTCGATGGTTGCGTCATCGATGATTGCGAATCTGGTATCCGGGTTTGCTTCTGCTGCTGCTCTGGTAGCATCTGCAAGCATGTAGCCGACACTGATGATCAGGTCATAGTCCTCATCTACGAAGGTTTCCATGTTCGGAGCGTAGTCAGCATCGGTAGCGGACTCTAAGTAGTTTACGGTCACGCCCAGCTCCTCGCCGGCTCTCTCAAGACCTTCCCAGGAAGACTGGTTGAAGGATCCGTCATTTACGCCGCCTACATCGGTGATCAGGCCGATTTTGAATTCGGAAGCGTCTTTTGCGTCTGCTTTTGCCTCCCCGGTCTGTTCTGCGCTGTCGCCAGCCTCCTTTGCTGCTGCAGTGGTGTCTGCAGTGTTACTGGAGCTGCTGCCTCCGCATGCGGTCATGGATGCTGCCATGGTACCAGCTAATAATACAGCCAGCATTTTCTTTTTCATAAGTTCTCTCTCCTTTTTGGGTTCTCGGGCAAAAAAAAGCCTTATTCCCATAATATCATTAATTCCTATAAAAGGAAAGGATAATTTAACATGAATTTTACTTATTTTTACTTATAAATAAATATCATGAGAAATTATCCTGTTTTCCCGGCTTCTTGTTCCGTTTTTGTTCCGTTTTTGTTCTGCTTTTATCGTTTTGTCACTGCTTCAGCCTGGTCTTATTTGATTTTCATGAAAAGGCCAGCCTTTTTTAAGACCGGGCGCACTGCCATGTAAACCACTACAACTACAATGGTTCCGACAATGGCATTGACGAGGGTTGCACCTGCTGCCCAAGTTGCCATGATTTTTGCTGCATCCGACTGGACTCCAAGAATGTAGTTCTTATAAAAGTAACCCACAACCGGGTCCATGACCACGTTAAAGCCGAGTCCTGCGATGGAAGCGATCAGGGACCACTTCATAATGTACTTGCTGTCGTGGTCCTCGGTGATATGGGCGATGTTGTGTGCCACAAAACCAGCGATCAGGCCGATACAGAGCTTTAAAATAAAGGTCTTCGGGGCACTGGTAATGTAAACCGGGTCTAAGAGGTCTGCAATCGTCATACCCAGGGAACCTGCCACGCCGCCGTAGCCACCGCCCAGAAGCAGGGCTGCCAGGACACAGAATGCATTTCCGATATGCAGTGCCGTGGTGTCTCCGCCCGGGGTCGGGATCGGGATCTTTAAGAAGGTAAAGGCCACATAACACAGGGCCGCCATCAGCGCAGTCAGCACCAGCTTATATACTTTGTCATTTTCTTTATTTTTCATAATCATTCTCCCTTGCTGCTTTTGTAGTTATGTTGTGCCGGCAACAACGATCTTGTCGCATATCATAGCACGCAAGTGGAATGATATTAATAGCCAGTTTTAAACTTTTTAACCAGTCCAGTTTTCGTGTGCCTTCCAGCCTGCAAAACAGCCAGAAGCTCCTGACCCCTAATCCCTGGATTCGATACAGATCAGCACCCCATCCTCCAGCGTAATCTTCGCTGTATCTTCCGCGATCTCATTGCTGACGCAAAGCCCCACCTCTTCACCGCGGCGGATGGTCTTATCCTTTAACGGGTATTTAAAGCCGGTCAGCGTGATCCCCGTCACCTCTTCTGTGTACGGGGCAAAGGAAACATATTTTCCCCACTGCGTTTCTTTGGAAAACTCACGCTCCCCGTCCAGCAGATATAACCGGTTCTGGGAATCAACAATATAAGCGTTGATTCCGCGCTCCATACAGGTTTTCAGCGCATGGATATTGCCGATCATATGGTCAATGCGGCCTCCGGTCGCACCAAGAAATACGATCTCGTCACAGGCAAGAGTCAGGGCCCGGTTTCTCGCAAGCTCCGTGTCGGTCTCATTTTTCTCCGGCTTATGCTGTTCCCAGACGATGTACGGGTACTGCCGGAATTCTTCCCGGACCTCACTTGAGACCGAATCGAAATCCCCTACAATGTAGTCCGGCACGAGCCCCAGCTCTTTGACCGCTTTTAAGCCGCCGTCCACTGCTATGATCTTATCAAATGTTTCATGTTCCAAAAAGGAGCGGGCGAAAGCCAGATCCAGCTTTCCGCCCGTCATAACCAGACACCGTTTCATTTATTTCCCAGCCTCTTCAAAAATGTTTAAGAATGCCTTTACATTGGCTGCAGCGTCGTTTTTGTATACGGCACTGCCTGCTACAAAGACATTGGCTCCTGCTTCCATCAGTTCCTTTACATTGCCAAGTCCGACTCCGCCGTCTACCTGGATGTCGGTTTTCAAACCGCGCTCATCCAGCATAGCGCGGAGCTTTTTGATCTTATCTACCGTATAAGGAATGAATTTCTGCCCGCCAAAGCCCGGGTTCACAGACATTAAGAGGATCATATCTACCTGGTCCAGTACGCAGGAAAGCGTTTCCACCGGAGTTGCCGGATTCAATGCCACACCAGCCTTCATGCCAAGCTCCTTAATCTGATTGATCGTGCGGTCCAGATGACAGCATGCCTCCTGGTGCACGCAGAGAAGGTCTGCCCCGGCCTCTTTTAAGTCTGCCGCATAGCGTCCCGGCTCTTCCACCATCATGTGAACGTCAAAAACCTTATCGGTGCAGGAGCGGATGCTCTTGATGACCGGCATGCCAAACGAGATACTCGGCACAAACATGCCATCCATCACATCAATGTGGATGTACTGTGCGCCTGCCTCTGCCACGGTCTGGACTTCCTTTCTTAAATCTCCAAAATCTGCTGCAAGAATGGATGGTGCTAAAATATACATGATCTCTTACTCCTTCATTCCTTTTTCGAATCATTCAGCATGGCTGTGTCCCGTGCAGCATTTGGAATGCTTCCACACACAGCTGCCAAATATTAATATTTTCTGCGGTTCTTCAGCTCCTGATATAAGAGTCCGTAATTGTCATACCGGCTCTGGCTGATCTTTCCTTCTGCAAGCGCTGTCTTGACACCGCATACCGGTTCGCCAATGTGAACACAGTCTGCCGCAAACCGGCATGCAGGCTCATACGCTTCAAATTCAGGGAAGTAATCCTTCAGGTCCTGAGGTTCGATTTCTTCCAGATACATGGAAGAAAAGCCTGGCGTATCCATCAGGTACGTATCCTCCTCCACACAGAACAGCTCCGCATGGCGGGTCGTATGCTTTCCCCGCTTGATCTTTTCGCTGATGCTTCCCGTCTCCATCGCCGCCTCCGGCTGGAGAAGGTTTGTGAGCGAAGATTTTCCCACACCGGAAGGACCGGCTAAGATTGTGGTCTTTCCACGCAGATACTCCCGCACAGCCTCCACTCCGGTTTTCTCATAGGTGCTGACAAACATCACCGGATAGCCGGCCTGCTCGTAGATTTTCCGGTACTCCTCCTGCTTTTCCCCGGCTTCCAGATCTGTCTTGTTAAAGCAGACCGTCACCGGGATGTCCTGCGCCAGCATCATAATAAGGAAGCGGTCCAGAAGATTAAAATTCGGATCCGGCTGGGTAACGGCAAACACCACCAGTGCCTGATCGATATTCGCCGATGCCGGACGCACCAGCACATTTTTTCTGGGAAGGATCTCATCAATATTTCCCTCCAGTGCCTCCTCATCCAGCACGGTAAATTCTACATTGTCTCCTACCACCGGCTTGATGCCCCGGTTTCGGAAGATTCCCTTTGCTTTGCAGGCATACACTTTGTCCACTCCGTCATGGATATAATAAAAGCCTGCGATTCCCTTAATGATTTTTCCTGTCATGTTTCTTTGTTCTCTTTCTAATCCATCGGGAAGAATGTCAGCGGGTAAGTCTTGATGACTGCGCCGGAATTGACATCCACGATTTCTAATGACCCCTGATCGGTGCCATCCATACTCTCAATACTGGTAAAGTTTACCGGGAGAAGCACATCTCCTTTGATGGTGGTGGACTGGGTCAGAACCTTATAATGCGGATTATCCGCAGTTCCCTGGCGCAGGCGGATCATGATCGTAACGCTGGAGGTTCCCGCGCCCGGTCCGATCAGATTGCTCAGGTCATAGACCTCGTTGATGGATGCTACATAGCGCTGGTGCTTTACTTCCGGCCCACTGCTGACCACGTAATCGATCTTACTTCCCTTTTCCAACTGGGTGCCCGAGGTCACTGACTGGCTGATGACCGATCCCTTTTCCACGGTATCGCTGGATTCGGTCGAGGTATTACCAGGCATCAGGTCATTCTCTGCTAAAAGCGCAATGACCTCCTCCTCGGTCTTACCTACCAGATATGGTGCCGGGACCTTATCTACATGAGGGCCGCTGCTGACATACAGGTATACGGTGCCTCCATCCGCTACCAGCTTCGGTTCGTAGCGCATTACCGTACCGGCTTCCACCGTTTCGCTCTCCTCCTCTGTCACCTGGACCTTCAGTCCCTTGCTTTCCAGAAAGGTAACTGCCGTTTTCTGGTCCAGCTCTGCGATTCCAAGCTTATCAAGGTCGATCTTGTCGCTTCCGTTGCTGATGACAACATTAACCTGTCCGCCCTTTAACACAACGCTTCCGGCCTCTGGGTCCTGCTTTGCCACATGGCCTTTATCCACATCGTCCGAATATTCATAGGTACGCTTCATGGTCAGGGAGCTCTGCTTTAAGGTACTCTCTGCCAGATCCTCTGTCATGCCAAGGACAGACGGCATCGACACCTCGGTATCCTTTAAGACCAGCTCACCGGTTTCCGTCTGAACGCTCTCCGTCTGGGAGTTTCCAAGGATTCCGCTTCCTGCCTTAAAAAACGCACCAAGCTTGGCAAATACCACGATCAAAACTGCCACCACCACGATTGCTGCTACAATGCCGGCTCCTGCCAGGATCCGCTCGATATGCGGATTCGCCCGGTCGCTGTCTGGCTCCTCCCCGCGCACCCGGCGTCTTGCCGGCATCCGGTCCGGGCCTGCCATTTTTCTTTCCCATTCTGCTTCCGGGCCTTCCCGCTCTGGCTCCATAGTGTTCTGTGCGCCTTCATCCTGATACGCCTGCCAGGCTGCCTTCGCCTCCCGTTCATAGCTTTCCCGGCGATTCGGTTCCACCCGCTCCGTTTTCCGGAAATGCTTGATCTTGGAGAGCTGTTCACTGCTAATCTGGACCGTTTCCCCATTTAAGGCACGCTCCTGCACACTTGCCGGGCTGATTATGCCCTCCCCATCAGGATGGATCAGTGCAGACCTAAGGTCCGTGATCACATCCTGCGCACTGCGGTAACGGCGCTCCGGCTTTTTCTCCATACAGGTCAAAATGATCCTCTCCAGGCTGACCGGAATCTCCGGATTGTAAACACTTGGCGGAACCACTGCATTTTCTAAATGTGCAATGGCAATGGCCACGGTATTGTCGCCTTCGAATGGTACCCGGCCGGTCACCATCTCATACATGGTAACGCCCAGCGAATAAATATCACTGCGCTCATCGCTGAATCCGCCCCGGGCCTGCTCCGGGGAAATATAATGGACCGATCCCATGGCAGACGAGGTCATGGTCTGGGCCGATACTGCCCTTGCAATACCGAAATCTGCCACCTTCACCTTGCCGTCCTTGGAGATGATCATGTTCTGCGGCTTAATGTCACGGTGGATGATATGCTGCTCATGGGCTGCTGCTATTCCCTGGGCCACCTGAATGGCGATCCCGATCGTTTCCTTGACCTCAAGCCTGCCCTTTTTCTGGATATAGCTTTTTAAGGTAATGCCTTCGATCAGCTCCATGACTATGTAATGAAGCTTGCCCTCATCGATAACATCGTAAACACTGACAATGTTCGGATGGGATAAGCCTGCTGCAGACTGGGCCTCCATCTTGAATTTGCTGACAAAGTTACTGTCATTGCAGAATTCTTCCTTCAAAACCTTGATGGCCACCAGTCGGTTTAGCTTATGGCACTTTGCTTTGTAGACCACAGACATCCCGCCGGAGCCGATCTGCTCCAGGATCTCATAGCGGTCCTGTAAAAACATTCCAGGTCTCAGTATCATAAGCTCACCTCACTTATCTGCGGCTCGATCAGGAGTACAGAAATGTTATCCTGGCCGCCGCTCCGGTTTGCTGCATCCACCAGAGCCTTTGCCCTGGCCTCTACCCCGTCCTCAGAACGGATGATGTATTCCATCTCGAATTCATCTACCATGTTGCTCAGTCCGTCCGAACACATTAAGATCTGGTCCCTGCTCTTTAATTTCAGCGCAAACAGATCCGTGTCCACCTCTTCACTGACGCCAACCGCCCTGGTGATGATATTCTTCTTTTCCATGTAATCCCGGCTGCCACGCTTTAGCTTTCCCATGGCCACCAGCTCTTCCACATAAGAATGGTCTTTGGTGATCTGCTCCAGCTCTCCGCGCAGCAGATACAGACGGCTGTCCCCGATGTTCGCCACATACAGGACATTTCCTTTGATCGTAGCCAGTACCAGGGTACTTCCTGTACCATTTAGCTCCGGAGTCTTGCTGGCGCGCTCATAAAGCTCCCGGTTCACCTTACGGATTCCCTCCTTCAGGATTCCGTGAACATCCCGGTCCGGGTAAGGTGTTTCAAAAAAACGTACCAGGTTTTCTACTACAAAGCGGGATGCAAAATCACCGGCCTGGTGACCGCCCATGCCATCTGCCACAATAAAAAGATTCTCCAGGGACCCGACCGGCTCAGTGCTCGCATAGATAAAATCCTGGTTCATGCTCCGCTTCTGTCCTACATCCGTCAGTGCACATGCCTCCATGGCGTTAGATCCCTCCTTTACCTTCCTCTTCCAGAAAACTCTTTCGCAGCTGTCCGCAGGCACCGTTGATATCGCGGCCCATTTCCCGGCGGACCGTCACATTGATTCCATTCTTCTCCAGATATGCCTTAAATGCCTCAATCGCCTTCCGGTCAGACTGGCGGTAGTCACGCTCCTTGATCGGATTGACCGGGATCAAATTCACATGGCCATGCATATGTTTGATCAGGGCGGTCAGGGCTTTTGCTTCATCCAGATTATCGTTAACCCCGCTTACCAGGCTGTATTCAAAGGTCAGGCGGCGCCCGGTTTTCTCAAAATAAGTCTGGCAGGCCGCCAGGATATCTTTTAAGGCATAACGGTTTGCGATCGGCATCAGCGTCTTTCGCACCTCATCATTCGGAGCGTGCAAAGATAATGCCAGCGTGATCTGGACATCTTCTTCTGCCAGCTTTAAGATTCCCGGCACAATGCCGCAGGTCGACAGTGTAATGTTTCTCTGGCTGATGTTCAATCCGTTTTCGTCGGTGATCATGCGGATGAACCGGATCACATTGTCGTAGTTGTCCATCGGCTCACCGGAACCCATGATGACAATGTTGGAAACGCGTTCCCCGGTCAGGGACTGGATCCGGTAGATCTGGTCCAGCATCTCTGCCGGTGTTAAGTTCCGCTCCAGACCGTCTAAGGTAGAAGCACAGAAGCGGCAGCCCATGCGGCAGCCTACCTGGGACGAAATGCACACGCTGTTTCCATGGTGGTACTGCATCCACACGCTCTCAATGACATTGCCGTCTGCAAGCCGGAACAGATATTTTCTGGTCCCGTCGATCTGTGAGATCTTTACATCAGCCGGATACAGCGCCGTCAGAAAAAACTGCTCTTTCAATTTTTCACGGAGTGGCTTGGAAAGATTGCTCATCTCATCAAACTCTGTCACCAGCTTCTGATGCAGCCACTGGTAAATCTGTTTTGCCCGGAAGGGCTTATCTCCCATCTGCCGGATGCTTTCTGTCAGCTCCTCCAGCGTCATGGATTTGATATCTTGCTTTTCCATAATCTATTATCTGCTTTCTTTATTGCTGTTCACGCATGCGTGCCCGGCAACAGGATTTTGTGGCTGCTTTCCATTGTCCGCAGCCGCGTCATGTTACAGGTTTCGTAACTGTTCAGTACCTTCACAGTTACGAGCAAAAATCCATGAAAATTGCCTACGGCAATGGGATTTTTGCCTGCCAGCCTATGTTTTCTTACGGTCAGCGCAGTAAATGCGCAGACCTACTGAACAGTTATCAGGTTTCTCCGGAATGCGGAGATAAAGAATCCATCGCACGGATACTTGCCCGGCAGCAGCTGGATATAACCGTCTTTCATGGTTTCTTCGCTTACCTGGCTGCCAAATGCCCCCTCAATGCTTACCGGTTCAAACGGGAAATGCTCTAAAAACCAGGCACGCTGGTCTTCATTTTCCAGATGGTCGACCGTGCAGGTGCTGTAGATCAGCTTCCCGCCCGGTTTTACATACTTCCAGACCACCGACAAAATATCCTTCTGAAGGTCTGCCAAGTCTTTTAAGTCCTCTTCTGTTACCTGGTACTTGATATCTGGCTTTTTCCCGATGATGCCAAGACCGGAGCAGGGCAGATCTGCGATCACAATATCTGCCTTTTCTTCCCAGGATGGATCCTCCAAAAGGGCATCCCAGACCTCCGCCCGGATATTGGTAAATCCGGTGCGGCGGATGTTATCTTCTACCAGTAAGATCTTGTTCTCGGTTAGATCCCTTACGACAACCTGTCCGGTTCCCGCAAGCTTATCTGCAATGTGCAGGCTCTTTCCGCCCGGCGCACCGCACACATCCAGAACCACATCGCCTTGCTTCGGGTCTGCCACCTCTCCCACAAAGGAGGAGCTGACATCCTGCACGGTGATCCATCCTTTCCGGAATGCCTCTAAAGCATCCAGATAGTCGTAGCCGGAAAGAAAAAGTGCATGGTTCGCAAGCGGATTTTTCTGAGCCGTTGCTCCATCCTTTTCGAGACTTGTAAGGATCTTCTCCATGGAGGCACGGTCCAGATTGCAGCGCACTGAGGTCGGGCGTTCCTCTAAAAATGCCTTCATGATCCCTTCCACGGTTTCTGCCGGATACTGCTGCTTCCACAGCTCAATAATCCAGTCCGGCATGGAATACTTTCTTTCCCAGTCCGTAAATACGAAGGTTTCTTTTTCTCTTGCCACGGTGCGCAAAACACCGTTTACAAAGCCTTTCAGGCCATGAAACTTACGCTTCACCGCAAGCTTCACAGCCTCGTCGCACACTGCGCTGTCCGGGATCCGGTCCATCTTTAAAATCTGGTACACCGACATGCGGAGAATAGTTCGAATCACGGGTTTCATTTTCTTTACTTTTGTCTTGGAACACTGGTCAATGACCGCATCGATGGTAAGGAGATACTCAATCGTTCCTTCCGTCACGCGGGTAATGAACGCACGGCTCTGCTTTTCCAGATACTGGTGCTTATCCAGTGCTTTCTTTAATACTACATGGCTGTAACCGCCATATTCCAGTATTTCCATTAAGATATCCAGGATCAGTTCCCGCTCTTTGGTCGGGCCGTTCTGCTTAGTCATTTCGTCTGCGTCCTCCAAACAGGATGATCAGCCGCATAAGCTGTAAGATGGAAGCTGCCGCAGCTGCCACATAAGTCAGGGCTGCTGCCCCCAGTACTCTTTTTGTGCCGCTCACCTCATCGCCCTGCAAAATTCCAAGACTGTCCAGAAGATTTGCGGCTCTCGAAGAAGCATTGAACTCTACCGGGAGGGTGATGATCTGGAATAAGACTGCCAGGACAAACATCCAGATGCCGATCTCGATAAACGGAGTCAGTCCGATAAAGAACCCAAGGATGATGAGCGGCAGGGAAATCTTGCTTCCAAAGTTTGCGATCGGCACGAACGCGGAACGCAGGCGCAGCGGTGCATAGCCCACATTATCCTGGATCGCATGTCCGCACTCATGTGCCGCAACGCTTACTGCTGCAACGGAAGTACTGCCATACACCGATTCCGATAAATTCACGGTTTTCGTCCGCGGGTCATAATGGTCGGTAAGCTGTCCGCGCACCGGCTGGACCGTAACGTCGTAGATTCCCTGGGACTGCAAAAGACGTTTTGCCGCCTCCGCGCCGGTCATACCGGTCATACTGCGCACGCGGGAATAACGCTGAAACGTACTGTTTACTTTTGAAGATGCCCACATGGAGAGCAGCGCTCCAATATAAACAAGGATCATTGTAGGATCAAAAAGGCTGTAGCCCAACCCGTAGTAACCACCATACATGATTACTCACTCCTTTCCATCATAGAACCGGCTGCCACCTGGTATCCCCTGAGGAATGCCGCGGTATCCATCCGCTTCTTTCCTTCCAGCTGCAGACTGGTCACGCACAAAACACCTGCTCCGGTCTGAATTTTTAAACCCTCGTCGGATGCGCTGATCACGCTGCCGCAGGGAAGCTTCACGTCCGGATCCGGAAGTACTTTTGCTTCCCAGATCTTTAACATTTTTCCATTCCATCTGGTAAACGCACTCGGCCACGGATTTAAGCCGCGCACCAGGCGTTCAATGGAAACCGCATCCATGGTCCAGTCAATATCGCCCATGGATTTGGAAATTTTCTTCACGTAGGTTGCCTTCTCATGGTCCTGAGGCACCGGGGTGATCTCACCCTTTTCCAGCTTACTTAAGGTAGAAAGGATCAGGTCTCCGCCAAGCAGGCTCAAACGGTCAAACAGACTTCCGCCGGTTTCCTCCGGGTCCAGCTTCACAACGGTTTTCTCCAGAATGTCGCCGGTATCCATCTCGACATCCATCATCATGGTGGTGATTCCGGTTTCCTCGTCACCGTTAATGACTGCCCACTGGATCGGGGCTGCGCCGCGGTATTTCGGCAGCAGGGATGCGTGAATGTTGACACAGCCGTATTTCGGCAGCTCCAGAAGACTCTTCGGCAGGATCTGCCCAAACGCAATCACAACCATAACGTCCGGGTTTAATGCACGCATCTCGTCCACAAATGCCTCATCCCTTGCGCGCACCGGCTGGTACACCGGGATGTTGTGCTGCAAAGCGCATTCTTTTACCGGTGACATATGGATTTCCTTGCCACGGCCCTTTGGCTTATCCGGCTGGGTTACCACACCAACCACCTCATGCTCGGAAGCAACTAACGCTTCCAGTGTCGGCACCGAAAAATCCGGTGTTCCCATAAATACAATTCTCATATGCTTATTCTTCCTCCGGTTCTGCAGTTACATCCATCAGCTCGCCTTCCACTAAATCTACATAGAGTTCTCCGTGAAGGTGTGCACACTCATGGCAGATGCAGCGTGCTAAAAGTTCTTCGCCCTCTAACTCAAACTGCTCCATGTTCTCGTCATAAGCGCGTACCACAACGTGGTTCGGACGGGTTACCATGCCAGCCTTTCCCGGCACGCTCAGGCAGCCCTCCTGACCGGTCTGGCTTCCACTCTGCTCGATGATCTCCGGGTTGATGAGCACATACTGGTTGCCGTCATCCACATCCATGACTACAATCTGCTTTAACACGCCAACCTGCGGTGCCGCAAGTCCCACGCCGTTTGCCTCATACATGGTCTCAAACATGTCCTCGATCAGCTCTGCGATACGCGGGGTGATCTCCTTTACCGGTTTGCATTCCTTTCTTAAAATATCGTCTCCAATGGTTCTTACCTGTCTGATTGCCATTTATCTGTTCCTTTCTGTATTCGTTCGATGGTATAAGTCATTTTCTGCTTATCGGGGCGGCATCCGTGACGCGTCCCCTTATTATTTCCGCTGCAGTTTACGTGAAATCGCACTGCAGGGTTAGTTTTTTACAGCTTTCTGTTTCATCCCAGCGCATTTTGACATACTTCTGGATTTTTATTAGTATATCATAGTTTTCCTGTTTCATATATAAAATTTTTCTGTAAATATCATTAACTTTGTACACCGGTGCCGGAACCGGCCCGATGATCTGGGTCTGTTCTTCAAAGTGTTTCCGTACGGAAGCGGCAATGGCCTCCATGATCCGGGTCATCAGCTCCTCATTTTCCCCTGCCACCTGCATGCTCAGCATATGACAGGCCGGAGGGTACTGCATCAGCCTGCGGTAGCCCATCTCCTGCTTAAAAAAGCTCTCATAATCCTGCGAGGTGGCTGTCTGGATGCTGTAATGCTCCGGCATATAGGTCTGGATCAGTGCAATTCCAGCTTTTCTGCCGCGTCCCGCACGCCCTGCGGCCTGCACTAAAAGCTGGAACGTCCGCTCCGCTGCGGTGTAGTCCGGCGCATACAATGAGACGTCGGCTGCGAGTACACCAACCAGCGTCACGCCCGGAAAATCATGTCCTTTTACGATCATCTGGGTGCCGATCAGGATATCGGCTTTGCCCTTTGCGAATGCGGACAAAATCTTTTCATGACCGCCTTTTTTTGAGGTAGTGTCCAGATCCATCCGGAGAAGCTTTGCCTCCGGAAACATCTGCGCTGCCATCTCCTCAATCTTCTGGGTGCCGATGCCAAAGCCCGCCAGATACGGAGAACCGCAGTGCGGGCATTTCTTCGGCATCGGAATCTGGTATCCGCAGTAATGGCACACCAGCCGCTGATGGTTATGAAGTGTCAGGGACACATCGCAGTGCGGGCATTTTAATGCCTCGCCGCAGCTTCTGCAGGAGACAAAGCTGGAATATCCGCGCCGGTTGATAAACAGCATCACCTGTTCTTTTTTCGCCAGCCGGTCTTTGATCAGCTCCTGCAGACGCAGGCTGAAGATGGACTTATTTCCGGCTTCCATCTCTTTTCGCAGATCCGCGATCTCCACAGCAGCCAGCTCACTTCCTGCCTTGGCACGTTTTTTCAGGGTAAACAGGCGGTAGATTCCTGCCTGTGCCTTTGCGTATGCCTCCACAGACGGCGTGGCAGAGCCCATGACAAAGGCGGCTTCGTTTAACTTTGCCAGCTTTTCAGCCACCTCCCTGGCATGATACCGGGGCGTGGTCTCGCTCTTATAGGCACCTTCATGCTCCTCGTCCAAAATGATGAGACCCAGATTCGGAAACGGCGTAAACAATGCCGACCGGGCACCGATCATAATATCCGTCTCGCCCTTTCTCGCCCGCTCAAACTGGTCGCATTTCTCTCCCGCGGAAAGCCGGGAATGCATGACACAGATCCGGCTTCCAAACCGACTGTAAAACCGGCTCACCGTCTGGTAGGTCAGGGCAATCTCTGGAATCAGCACGATCACCTGTTTCTGTTGTTTTAACACATGGTCGATCATCGCCATGTAAACCTCGGTTTTTCCGCTTCCGGTAACACCATGGAGCAGACACGGAGTGCGGTCTCCGGTATCGTAAGAGGAGCAGAAGGCATCCACAACTGCCTGCTGTTCCGGATTCAGTACAACCGCAGAGCTGTTTCCTGCTGCTGGTACTGTGTTTTCTGCTCCTGCTGCATTTCCTGCGTCTGCCGCATTTGCGCTGGTTCCAGTCTTGTTTTCGTCCTGCAGACTCGTTCCGGGCAACTGCGGCATCCCGGTCATGGTTTCCACAATCTTTTTATTGCGGGCCTTCACCTTTTTTTTCACCGGAAGCACGGTTTTTAATGCCTGATTCATGGTGGAGCCGTACTGCTCTTTCATCCACCAGGCCAGCTCAATGAAACGGCTGTCTGCCGTAATGCTCTTTTCCGTGACTCCGATGATTTCTTTGATCTTATCTTTATCATAATCCGGCTTGTCGGTGAGTTCCACCACATAGCCGGTCCGTTTTCTGTTTCCTGAACCAAAAGGGACGCAGACCTGCACCCCGACACGGATCTTCGGCAAAAGCGCCGGCGGGATCCGGTACTGGAATACCCGGTCTACGTCTTCATGGGAAATATCTATGATAATACTGGCATATTGTTCTGCCATAAATACTCCTGTCTTTTGAGGTCTTACGACCCATGTTTTCATTCCTGCCCGCACAAAACCGGGCAATTCTTTGTGCAGCTGGCTATCATGCTTCTTTCATTACTCTTCACGTGCTGCGCAAACAGTAATTTTTTACTCAGCCAGCAGCTTTGCCGCCACCTCGCCCAGGCGCATGCTGTTGGAGCCCTTCAAGAACACGCAGTCACCCGTCTGAAGCTTTGCTTTTAAGGCATCTACCATTGCTTCTTTCTGGTTTTCATCAAAATGCAGGTATTCTGCCTTCATACCGGCACGCTTTGCGCCTTTTTCAATCTGAAGGGCAAGCTCTCCGTATGTAAATAATACATCCACCGGATGCGATTTCATCCAGCTTCCTACCTCATAATGGAATTTGGCAGAATCCGGTCCCAGCTCCTTCATATCGGCAAGGACTGCGATCCGGCGCCCTTTTGCTTTCGCCTCTAACACCTCAAGTCCTGCTTTCATGGAAACCGGACTTGCGTTATAGGTATCATCGATGACAATAACCCCGTTCTTTTCCGCGATCTGCTGACGGTTTTTAAAGCCGGTAAACGCAGCCAGAGTCTTCACAGCATCAGAAAGCGGAACTCCGCTCAGATCTGCCACAGCCAGTGCTACCATCGCATTTAACACGTTGTGACGGCCCATAATGCTTAATCGCACCATGTATTTTTCCCCGCGGCAGTTTGCTGTGAACACCGGATACCCGTCTTCACTGCGGATATCCTCCGCGCGGTACTCCGAATTTTCCCCGGTTCCATAATAGACGGTACGGCATCCTGCTTTTGCTTTTGTCTCCTTTAGCAGCGGGTCATCCCCGTTTAAGAAGAGAATGCCGCCTTCCTTTAAACCATCCTGAATGGTCAGTTTTTCGCGGTAAATATTCTCCTGGCTTCCAAGCTGCTCAATATGGGTAATGCCGACATTGGTGATCACCGCCATATCCACCTGTGCGATCTTCGCGATCACGGTCAGCTCTCCCGGCATGCTCATGCCAAGCTCTAAGACACCGATTTCATCCGCAGAGGTGATCTCGGACAGCGTGATCGGCACACCGACCTGGCTGTTGGAGTTACCCGGGGTCTTGTAAACCCGGTATTTTGCAGAAAGTGCTGCTGCCACCATCTCACGGGTGGTTGTCTTTCCGACACTTCCGGTAATGCCGATGAGCGGCAGACTTAAGTGGCTGCGGTAATAGCGGCCAATCTCCTGCAGTGCCTTTTTGGTGTCGGCCACCCGGATCCACGCATGATCTGCATCCTCTGCATGATCGTGCTCGGAGGTCAGCACCGCCACAGCTCCTGCGCCAAAGGCCTGCTCGATAAAGCGGTGGGCGTCTACCTTTTCGCCGATGAGCGGCACAAACAAATCGTTGCCCTTCATGGTTCTGGAATCAATGCTCAGATGCTCCACCGGATGATTCTCATCCCCGCATAAAAGCGTTCCATTTACTGCTGTTACAATATCCTTTACCGTTATCTTTTCCATATCCGGTTCTCTTTTCTGTTTCTATTTTTTACATGCTGCCATTCTGGCAATGCTCTATGTCATTTTTACATACAGCATGTTTCGCAATGCCATGCCATTTTCCATCATGGATTCTGCATGCGTTTTACTGCAAGGTCTTCACAACCTCTTCCACCACGGCGCGGTCCAAAAACGGATAACGCACTCCGTTAATCTCCTGATAATCCTCATGTCCCTTACCGATGATGGCAATCATATCTCCCTGCTCGGCATGGGTGATGCTGTAGGTAATGGCTTCCTTCCGGTCCGGGATTTCGATGAATTTTCCGCCGGTTTTCTCGATGCTGCCGCGGATATCCGCAATGATATCCTCCACCTTCTCAAAGCGGGAGTTATCTGCAGTGATGATGGAAAGATCTGCCATGCGGCCACCGATCTCACCCATGGAATAGCGGCGGTCTTTTGATCGGTTTCCACCGCAGCCAAATACAACCACCAGGCGCTTCGGATGATACTCCCTGAGCGTTTCGAGAAGGCTTTCCATGCTGACTGCATTGTGGGCATAATCCACAATCACACAGCATTTTTCGGAGGTATAGACAATCTCCATACGGCCGTTAATCTTTAAATGCTCCAGGGCATGCTGCAGCTTATCTGCCGGAACGCCCACCCAGAGTGTAACTGCTGCTGCCGCCAGCGCATTGTATACATTAAACTTGCCAGGGATGCTGACACGCACCGGGATCTGATGCTCGCCCTTGATGTCAAACTCCACGCCGACAAAATCCGGCTCAGAGACATAGTGGATGTTCTCTGCCTGGAAGCCTGCTCCCTCTTTTAAGCCAAATCCGGTCCACGGACACGGGATATCCTTTACAATTTCCTCGATATGCTCATCATCGACATTGACCAGAGCACGCTTACTCTGTGCAAAAAGCTGCTTTTTATAGTATAAGTACTCCGCAAAATCCGCATGCTCATCTTTTCCGATATGATCCGGGGAAATGTTGGTAAACAAGCCGTAATCAAACTGGATGCCTGCGACCCGGTGCATCTTCATTGCCTGGGAGGAAACCTCCATCACGCAACACGCACAGCCCTCTTCCACCATTTTTGCAAAATAGCGGTGCAGATCATAGGATTCCGGCGTCGTGTTCACAGTCGGGAAATGCTCCTCGCCGATGTAGACACCGTTAGTTCCGATCATGCCGGTTTTCTTTCCGGCTGTCTCCAGAATCGTCTTGATCATGTGGGTGGTCGTTGTCTTTCCTTTGGTTCCGGTGACACCGATCATGGTCAGCTTGCGGGAAGGATAGCCAAACCGTGCTGCCGATAAAAGCGCCAGTGCCTCCCTGCCATTTGCTGTCTCCACGACCGTCACATCTGCCGGTGCCTCTACTGCATGCTCAGTCACAAGCACCTTCACACCCGCATCCGTTACCTGTCCCACAAAATCATGGGAATCGATCTTCGTTCCTTTCATGCAGACAAATACAGCTCCCGGAGCCGCTTTTCTGGAATCGTATACGACTTCGTTTACTTCCACGTCCAGGCTTCCCTGTACCAGCTTGTAAGAAAGTCCCTCTAACCAGTCTCTTATCGTCATACTCTTCGTCTATCCTTTCCACACGTTTTCGTTTTCTGTCCACGCATACAATCCTGCTGCCCCGCATGCATGTTTCATGCCTGCAATCCGGCCTGTTCCAGATTACAGGCGTTTTTTCTAGAACAGTCCGGTAATCACGCCGTTTTCATCGACATCGATGCCGTCTGCAGCCGGTTTTTTCGGAAGTCCCGGCATAGTCATGATCGCGCCGGTCAGAACAACCACAAAGCCTGCGCCTGCGGAAACATAAGCATCGCGCACATTGATGGTGAATCCAGCCGGGCGTCCCAGCCTGGTCTGGTCATCAGACAGGGAATACTGGGTCTTTGCCATGCAGACTGGAAGATTGCCAAAGCCCATCTCCTCGATGCGTGCCAGGGCCTTAGATGCTGCCGGAGCGTAGGAAACGCCGTCCGCACCGTAGATCTCGGTGGCAATAGTCTTGACCTTATCCTTTAAGCTCAGCTCATCCGGGTACAGGGCATGGTAATGGCTCTCCTTGTTTGCCAGAGTCTCCAGCACCTTGTTTGCCAGGGCTTCACCGCCCTCGCCGCCTTTTGCCCATACTTCAGAGAGGGCGAACTCACAGCCGCGTGCCTCGCAGAAATCACGGATGAATGCATACTCTGCCTCGGTATCGGTCACAAAGGAGTTTAAGGTTACTACAACCGGAACACCAAACTTCTGCAGGTTCTCGATGTGCTTCTCCAGGTTTACGATACCTTTCTTCAGCGCATCCAGATTCTCTGCCGCCAGTTCCGTCTTCGGCACACCGCCGTTGTACTTTAATGCACGCACGGTTGCCACCAGAACAACTGCATCCGGCTTTAAGTCTGCCTTGCGGCACTTGATGTCCATGAACTTCTCTGCACCCAGATCTGCGCCAAAGCCTGCCTCGGTTACCACGATATCCGCCAGCTTTAACGCGGTCTTGGTCGCACGCACGCTGTTGCAGCCATGTGCGATGTTTGCGAACGGTCCGCCGTGTACCAGGGCACCGGTATGCTCCAGGGTCTGGATCAGGTTCGGCTTGATGGCATCCTTTAACAGCGCTGCCATTGCTCCTACTGCATGCAGCTGTGCTGCAGTAACCGGCTCTCCGGCATAATTATATGCAACGATGATCTTGCCGAGACGCTCTTTCAAGTCGTTCATATCGTTTGCCAGGCAAAGGATTGCCATGATCTCAGAAGCAACCGTGATCACGAAATGATCTTCACGCACAACACCATCTGCCTTTGCGCCAAGGCCTACCACAACATTGCGGAGTACACGGTCGTTCATATCCAGACAGCGTTTCCAGAGGATCTGTCTGGTATCGATCTGAAGGGCATTGCCCTGCTGGATATGGTTGTCTAACAGTGCTGCCAGTAAGTTATTCGCGGATGTGATCGCATGGAAGTCTCCGGTGAAGTGAAGGTTTAAATCCTCCATCGGAACAACCTGGGCAAAACCGCCGCCTGCTGCTCCGCCCTTAATGCCAAAGCACGGTCCAAGGGACGGCTCACGCAAGGCGATCATGGTCTTCTTGCCAAGTCTTGTAAGGGCATCTGCCAGACCGATGCTGGTTGTGGTCTTGCCCTCGCCTGCCGGAGTCGGGTTGATCGCAGTGACCAGAACCAGCTTTCCGTCCGGACGGTCCTTCACCTGCTGCCACAGCTCATCGGTGATCTTTGCCTTGTACTTGCCGTACAGTTCCAGATCATCCTCAACGATTCCATAGCTCTCTGCAACCTCTTTGATTGGAAGCTTTACCGCCTCCTGCGCGATTTCAATATCTGTCTTCATATCCAGTATCCTCCCTTTCTTTTTCCTGTGGTCTGAATGAAACTGTCCGCTGGTGATCTCCTGTCTGCGCACAATGCGCCCGGCAGCCTGTACCGTTTCATCCTGGGTTAAATGATCTGGTCAAATTCTTCCATAGTCATAAGGACCTTGCGGGGCTTTGTTCCCTCTTCCTCGCCGACCACACCGGCCTCCGCCAGCTGGTCCATGATCCTTGCGGCACGGTTGAATCCGATCTTGAACATACGCTGCAGCATACCAATGGATGCCTTTTCTTTTTCTATTATGAAACGGCCGGCCTGCTCAAAGTACTCGTCCCGGCTGTTAGACGGGCCGGAGCTTGTCGCAGAAGGAGCCGCGTTCATACTGTTTTCTACTTCCGGACTGTACTGGGCTGTCAATCCCTGCTCGGTTAAGAAGTCCACTACCTGCTGGACCTCCGAGTCGGAGACAAAGGCGCCCTGCACACGCTGGGGTTTCGGGAACCCCGCCGGATAAAAGAGCATATCGCCCTTTCCGAGAAGTTTCTCCGCACCGTTCATATCGATGATGGTACGGGAATCCACGCCGGAAGAAACAGAAAATGCGATTCTTGACGGTACGTTTGCCTTGATCAGTCCGGTAATGACATTGACCGACGGTCTCTGGGTCGCGATGACCAGATGAATGCCTGCCGCACGCGCCAGCTGGGCCAGACGGCAGATTGCATCCTCCACCTCGCCCGGAGCCACCATCATCAGATCCGCAAGCTCGTCCACGATAATGACGATCTGCGGCATCTTCTTCGGCTTGTCTGCGTCATCAATATCCTGAATCGTCTCAATCTTTGCATTGTAGCCTTTTAAGTCACGCACACCGTATTTCGCGAATTTCTTGTAGCGGTCTGTCATCTCGGCTACTGCCCAGTTCAAGGCACCGGATGCTTTCTTCGGATCGGTCACAACCGGAATCAGCAGATGCGGAATGCCGTTATATACGCTCAGCTCCACGACCTTCGGATCCACCATGATGAGCTTGACATCCTCCGGGTCAGCCTTGTAGATGATGCTCATGATAATCGTGTTGATGCAGACCGACTTACCGGATCCGGTCGCGCCCGCGATCAGAAGATGCGGCATCTTGGCGATATCGGTTACCACGACCTGACCGCCGATATCCTTTCCGACTGCGAAAGCCAGTCTGGACGGATGCTTCTGGAACGTATCGGACTCCAGAAGATCGCGCAAGAATACGGATGTCTTCTCTTTATTCGGCACCTCAATACCCACTGCAGACTTGCCCGGGATTGGTGCCTCAATACGGATATCCTCTGCCGCCAGGCTCAGCTTAATGTCATCGGCAAGTCCGACGATCTTGCTGACCTTTACGCCCTGCTCCGGGTGCAGCTCATATCGGGTGACGGAAGGTCCGCAGCTGATATTGGTCACGGTAACGCCAACGCCAAAGTTGCGCAGCGTCTGCTGCAGCTTCACTGCAGTTTCCCGGTATTCCTGCTCCGAGTAACCGCCAGGATTCCGGCTGCCACGCTTTAACAGGCTAAGCGGCGGATAAATGTATGGTTTTTTCGGCTGTTCTTCCTTTTCCTGGATCTTCTGCTGTAGTGCAGCTTCGCTGTCGGCCTGCTCGGCCTCGCGTTTTGCTGCCTCCGCCTTTTTTGTGGATTCCAGTTTCTTCTGAATGGCCTCCGTATCGGTCTCGATGACCTTGCCTCCCGCAGTGACCACATGTTTGCTTTCCTCCGGAATCGCAAAGTCGGTGTTCTGCTCCGTTTTTACCGTGTAAGCCACATCCGGCTCCGGGAGGTACTCCTCCGGGTCAGGCTCCGGCATGTACGGAGATGGCTCCCGCATCCGCTGCACTGGCTCCGGCTGTGGTTCCTGCACGGTCTCCCACATCTGCTGCGCTGATTCTGTCTGCAATTCCTGCCCGGTTCCCTGTGCCGGTTTCTGCACCCGGTTCAGCGTCGCATTTTCTGCGGAAGCTGCCTGGACTGCTTTCGTCTGCTCCTGCTGCATCTTCTGTCCGTTCCGCATTTCAGCTTGCTGCTGCGCATAAGGATCTGCTGTATACGAATTTTCTGTGTATGGATTCTCTGTATATGTATCCGGCTCATCCCACGGAGCCACATCCTCGTAAGTATCCGCTTTCTCTGCCCGGTCCGTTTTCACTGGCCCGTCAAGCTTTCTTGCACCGCCGGTGAAAACCTCCCCGGCTTCTTCAAAGCGCCCAAAGCCAGACTCGGTCAGTTTTCTGGCTGCAGCCTCCAGATCGTAATCATCCTCCGGCTCCGGCGGTACCACTTCCCCGGCCGGAAGATTGGTTGAATAAGCAGGAACATCCGGCTTTTCATCCCGGTATTCATCCGGCATGGAAATACTTCCGGTAAACACGTCTGCCTGGTCCGGTGTCTGCCGCTTCGGACGCGGACGGCTTGCAGCATGCTCTGCCCTTCCACGGGTGCCATAACTTTCACCATAGCTGCCGCTATCGCTGTCACCATAATCATAGCTGTCATCGTAATGTTCCGCATGACCGTCAGCATAGTTGTCATGATAGCCGCTGTCATGATTGTCGGCACTGCCATCATCATAGCCGTTATCATAATCATCCTCGTAACGCTCGCCGTAATCTGCTTCTGGATCTTCCTCCAGGTACTCGTCTTCTTTCGCCGGCAGATACGTGGAACCAAGATTCACGCCGCGCACCCGCTGTTCTTCACGAAGTTTCCTGCGCTCTTCCTGGCGCTCCGCATGGATTTCCCGGCGGCGCTCCATGTCCTCCCTGGCATACTGATAAGCAGCATCACTGTGATGCTTCACCGCCTTCACAAACGAACGCCCGGTGATGCACACCATACACAGGATCATGCCAACTGCCAGAATCAGAAATGCACCAATGCTTCCAAGCACAGAACGGAGTACACCAAACAAAAGTCCTCCGGCCAGTCCTCCACCCATGCCGGATGCCGCAGACAGACGGTAATATTCCAATATTCCCTTTCCTGCCTCTGGCTGCTGTCCAAAAATCATCTGCGAAAAACCGCAGAGCAGAAAAAACGCTGCTGCCGAAGCAGCATTCTTGTGCAAAGCCACACGGTTTCCGCGGTTTGCCTGGTAAAAACAGGTTCCTACGAACAGCACCAGCGGGGCAATGTAGCCAGGTAAGCCAAACAGCCCAAGCTGGATGCTTCGCAAAAAATCACCCGCAAAGCCGCAAAGATGGAAATTGCTCAAAAATAAAAGCACTGCCGCCGCGAAAGACCCAAGAACGATCACCTCTGCGCGTACCAGGCCTTCCTCCTCTGGCAGCGGCTCCGGTTCCTGGACCTGTCTCGCTCTTCCAGCTTTTTTTCTGCTGTTTGCCGCGTTTTTCGCCCCGGTTCCTGCTGATTTCCGGCTGCCTGTTGTTCTTGCTGTTTTATCTGAATTTACTTTGTTTTGTTGTTTCTTCGCTGCCACAAAAATCCAGCCTCCTCTTTCCCAATGTTCTTAGTATACAAAAAATTATCAGGAAATGCAAGACGCCCATCCTTCTTCAATTTTCCGGTACAGATACCCAAGTGCCTCCCGGATCCCCCCGACCTCATCGATGAGTCCGGCTTTTACGGTTTCACTTCCTACCAGCACCGTTCCCAGGTCCCGGGTCAGCATTTCCGTATTCAGCATCAGCTGCTTCACCTGGTCATACGCGATCTGCGCATGGTCGCTGACAAAGGTCAGGATCCGGTCCTGGATCATTTCAAAATACTCGTAAGTCTGTGATGCTCCGATCACCGTTCCGCTCATGCGCACCGGATGCACCATCATCGTCCCGGTCGGGACAATAAAAGAGTGATCGGTCGAAACTGCAAGTGGTACCCCGATGGAATGGCTGCCGCCCAACACCAAAGAAACGGTTGGCATGGAAAGGGACGCGATCATCTCTGCAATGGCAAGCCCTGCATCCACATCCCCACCGGACGTATTCAGAAGAACCAACAAGCCTTCCACACTGTCATCATCCTCCAGCTCGGCAAGCCTGGGCAGAATCTGATCGTATTTTGTAACCTTCGTATTTCCGGACAGATTTTCGTGCCCCTCTACTTCCCCGATGATGGAAAGCAGATGGATTTTATGTTTGCCATTTCCACCATCCAGCGTAGCCTGCGCATAGTCCAGACCAAACGCTTCATTTCCGCCGTTCTGGACCCGCTCGTCTCCATTTTGCATTCGTTCCATTCCATTCACCGGCACATCTGTTTTTTCCCTTTTCCTGGCATTTTCTTCGTTCATGCTATTGACTTCAGATATTTGTTTTCCACCATCTTCCGCATTCCACTTTTCTGTCTGTTTGTTTCTATTTTTCATTTTCCGTTTACCCATCTGTGATTTCATTCCTTTCTGCCTGCAGGCATTGACAAAATTCTTTTACACACCAACTGTGCTTGGAATTTTCCATACTGAACATCCTTGCTACAAATCATCATCATAATCCAATATTCCCCATAACTTAGGAAGTATTCGCATTTTTACTGGAAATACGCTATACTAAACACAGTTCTGGCATTCCTGTTTCCATATTCAGATTTCACAGACTGCCGGAAAACTTGACATTTCGAAACGTATTCAAAATAAAACACGGAGGACTTCTTATTATGTCAGATTATACCGTCAGCAGAATATCTCCCACCGATAAACGCGCTGTGCGCCAGATGGACGCCCTATTGGAAAAAGAAGGAATCGAGCGGGACAAAAATCTCGATTACAGCATCGGTCTGTTCGACGATGACTACAACCTGGTTGCAACCGGTTCCTGCTTTGCCAACACACTGCGCTGCATGGCTGTCTCCTCGGAACATCAGGGCGAAGGTCTGATGAACCAGGTGATCTCGCATCTGATCGAGTACCAGTACAGCCGCGGCAACACCAGTCTCTTCTTATATACTAAATGTAATACTGCCCGCTTTTTTGGTGATCTTGGATTTTACGAAATCGCACGGGTCGAAGGAAAAGTTGTCTTTATGGAAAACCGCCGGACCGGCTTTGCTGATTATCTGAAACGATTGCAGAGTGAAACAGACGCTTTCTTGGCAAACCAGAGCAAACCAGTTGCATTGACGCAAACAGATTGTCATGAAACTTTCCGCGATAGAAACGACACAGATGCCTCGACGACATCCGGCGCACAAAGAATCGGTGCCGTTATCATGAACGCAAATCCATTCACACTCGGTCACCGTTACCTAATCGAGCAGGCGGCTGTTTCGGTAGACCTGCTCCATGTATTTGTTGTCTCAGAGGATGCTTCCCTGGTTCCATTCTCCGTCCGCAGACAGCTGGTTGCAGACGGCTGCGCAGACCTTTCCAATGTGATCTGCCACGAGACCGGTCCTTACATGATCTCCAATGCGACCTTCCCGTCCTACTTTTTAAAGGACTCCGACACGGTCATCCGCTCTCATGCCAAGCTCGATATCCAGGTGTTTTTGCGCATTGCCAATGCTCTTTCCATCACAGACCGTTTTGTCGGGGAAGAACCCTTCAGCCAGGTAACCGGCATCTACAACCAGGTCATGGCTGAGGAGCTGTCCGCCGCCGGCCTAACCTGCAATATCATTCCAAGAAAAGCCGACGCAGATGGTGCCATCAGCGCGTCCGACGTGCGCTGTCTGATCAAAGACGGGGATTTTGAGGCATTAAAAAAGAAGGTGCCAGCATGCACCTTCCAATATTTCACCTCCGCAGCCGCCGAGCCTGTCATTCAGAAGATCCGGGCAGCCGCAGAGGTACGGCATTACTAATAGAAGAAATCCTGCATCTCTGATACGCACTGTGCGATATTGCTGTTTTACATCAGGGGAGCAAACAGCCGCAACACCTTTCCCGCGATTTTCTTCGGGATTGGATAATTTTTGCAGTCCTGCTGTGTGATCTCCTGGCACTGTTTTAAGGTTGCCTGGAAATCTGCCTCTGCCTGCTGCACGGCCGGATTCCGGTACAGATAAACTGCACATTCAAAATGCAGGTGCAGGCTCCGGTAGTCCATATTGATAGAACCAACCACTGCCTTGGTGTCATCGCTAGTAAATACCTTTGCATGGACAAAGCCCGGTGTATACTCATAAATCTTTACACCTGCCTGCAAAAGCTCCGCGTAGTAGGAACGCGCCAGCAGGTACGCATAAATCTTATCCGGGATGTGCGGCATGATGATGATCGTCTCAATGCCGCGCTTCGCCGCAAAGGTCAGCGACGTGATCATATCACTGTCCAGGATCAAGTAGGGCGTCATCATATGCACATAGTAACGGGATTCATTTAAAATATCCATGTAAACGTGCTGTCCCACCAGCTCATTATCCAGCGGACTGTCCCCGTACGGCATCGCAAAGCCCGAGCGGTCCAGTCCTGCCGGGTACTGGTAATCTGGCTTGCACAGATATCTGGCATAATCATCCGCCTGGTGTTCCGTAATGTTCCACATCTGCAAAAACATCATCAGAAATCCGGTCACGGCATCGCCCTTTAACATGATCGCCGTATCCTTCCAGTGTCCAAAACGGACCTTCCGGTTGATATATTCGTCTGCCAGATTGATCCCTCCGGTGAATGCAGTATGTCCGTCGATCACCGTGATCTTTCTGTGGTCCCGGTTATTCTGTGCGGAAGAAAGGACCGGGCGCACCGGGGAGAACATCTTGCAGCGGATCCCATACTGCTCCAGCTGCTTCGGATACCCGTACGGTACTAAGGTCAGGCTGCACATCCCATCGTACATAAAGCGGACTTCCACACCGGATGCCGCCTTTTCTTTTAATATCTCCAGGATAGTGTTCCACATTTCTCCTTTTTCCACGATGAAATACTCCATGAAAATGTAGCGCTCTGCTTTTTTCAGTTCTTCCAGAAGCACCGGATACATATCATCGCCCAATGGAAAATACTGTGCACTGGTGTTTTCCCAGATCGGATACCCGCCATATTCGTTCATATAATAAGCCAGCCGCGCTGTTCCGCGGCTTTCCCGGTACAGACGCTCCATAACCTGTTGCTGCTGTTTTAAAAATGGTTTTGTTTCTTCGATATTTGCTTTCAGTCTCCGGTCGATCATTCTGGTTCCCGGCTGTGCCTCCACAAAGAGATAAAACAAAGCACCGAATACCGGAAATACCAGAACCGGGATGATCCAGGAAAGCTGGTAAGATGGATTCTGGTTTTTATTGATGATGTAGATCACAACAACTGCGCTTAAGCCTACAAAACCACCGTACAAGTAAAACACATGCTCACTCAGCCACTGAAAGCTGTAAAGCAGCGTAATAAACTGGATCAGAAGCGCTGTGATCACAAACGTGGTACGGCCAAAAATGACACGTAAAAAGCGTCCCCATGTCTTCTTTTTGGGCTTATGCAGCTCCCACTCTTCCTGAATATTCATCGTTTTATCGTCTCCTGTCTCTTTCTTGCTGTCCCAAGATGAATCTTGTCGCGTCCCACCTGCTGGACGGTGATCACTTCTCCCGTCTTCACTGGAACTCCCTTCGTAATCAGCCTTGTTTTCGAGTAATACTGGGTATCCACGGCTTTTCCATTTACACAGATTTTAGACCAGCTGTTAAATGGCCCGCCAAATATGATGACCTGATCCGTATTATGGACCGTTGTCCCCTGAATGACCGGGGTGACGCCAAATTCCAGTTTTGTTGCCTGATAGGGCGATTCCCCTCCATACACCTCGTGATCGCCATAAAGAATATCATACTGTAAAATCTGCATGGCATCCAGATATTCCTGCGTATCCGTATCATGCTGGTCTAAATGACGCTGGTGGAAACGGATCATGGTCCCCTCATGGATATCCAGCATGTTTAAGACGTGGGCAGCAAGCTGGTAAGCTTCCACATCCCGTTTTACCACAGGAAGATTCACATTATTCCAGACAACATACTTGGTCTGGAAAAGTGAGCCATTCTCCATCTCCTCTGCCGTCCACTCAAACCCCGGCAAATGATCACCGTACATCACAAGAACGGTCGGCTCCATGCGTGTATTCAGCATATTGATCAGCTGCCCGATAAACTCATCCATCTCATGGATCTGCTCGCAGTAATATTCAAACGAAGGATACTTGCCATGTCCCTGCACGGAGATCGTGTATACAAAATCACTTCCCATGGTAGAATCCAGCACCTTTTCAATCTCCCCGACCAGGATCTTATCTTTGCACCAGCCGGTCGGATTCCGCTCAATATCATACATATACTCGATCGGCGTAAAGGTATCAAAGCCAAGCTGGGAGAAGACCTTGTGGCGGTCATAAAACGTTGCTTCATTATTATGCACCGCATGTGCCTTATAACCCAAATTCTTCATATCAAATGCCATGCTCTCACACGATGTCTTCTGGAGAATCGTCTTATACGGGTACTCACCCGGTCCGAAGAAATCCAGATTCATGGCACTGATGCACTCAAACTCCGTATTTGCTGTTCCGGCGCCTACCGAAGGAACACTCAAATAACCAGATGGGAAATTCCGCTCCAGGAAATGGAACATCGGGATGGGATCTCCCTGTACCGGATTGTTCTTCCACAAAAGCGGATCAAAAAAGGATTCCAGCTGCAACATAATGATATTCGGGTAGCGGCCTTCTATGTTTTTTGCATCTTCGGTCTGAGTCTGCTCTTCGCTTTCCAGTTTCTCCACAGCCGCCTGGTCATAGCTTTGCGGTTTCTCAATTCCGGTATTCAGAAGTGAATTGGAAAAACAATAGGCAAATCCATAATCCTTATAAGCCTGTCCGATATTTCCAAAATGAAGCGCCACTGCGCCTGTCGCAATGGAGAAATTTAAAACCCCCCAGATCACCAGCATGGAAACCGCCGATACACAGACAGATTCTGTCAGATTCACCTTTCCCGGATCCAGCGGCGCTTTTTTCCAGAGCACTGCACAAAATAAAATCGCGGCCACTGCAGCCACTGCTATCAGCACAATCTGCCACCAGGTCAGATACGTTGTCAGAAGTGTGGCTGCATACTTTACCAGGCGAAGGTCCGCTGCCGTAAACGGTGTAGTCCGGAATACCAGAAGAACACTGTTGGCAATCGCCATCGTCAGGCCAGTCACCACAAGCACAACCGCCAGAAACACCTTCCGCCTGGTAAAGAAAACCAGCAAAAACGGCGTCAGAAACAACAGACTGTTCAGCAAAAATACCAGCGGTGTATGCAAGGCAAATCCAATTCCACCGATCAGCGATTTCCGGTTCAATATTTCTGTTACTACGTTCAGTAAAATTGCCGTTGCAACCAAAATTCCCAGTATTTTCCACAGACGTTTCATAGCTTTATCTTCCGTTCCTTTCTATATCTGTCCTGTATCTATAACCGTACTTTTCATTTTAGCATACTCTGCGAGAAATCTACATAGTATTTTTTTATAAACGAGCAGGCAGAAGCAATTGAATTTTTTTGTGTTTTCTCCTATAATGAAGCGTATGTGGCTTTTTACGGTCATGCAACAGTCCTGTTACAGTTCACGCATCGCGCAAGCGCGATCACAATTGGCCGCAGAATTGTCACAAATTCATACAATTTTATACAGAAAAGTGAGGATATGTTATGACTGATACTCTGGTACAGGGTCTGGCTTCACTTCTCGGAGGAAAAGTATCCGGGGAAGCCATCATCTTTATCATCTCCATGATCCCGATCCTGGAACTGCGTGGCGGACTGCTTGCTGCATCTCCCGCTCTTTTGAATGTTCCGATCTTAAAGGCAATTCCAATCTGCATCATTGGAAACCTGCTTCCAATCCCGTTCATCCTTCTTCTCATCGAAAAGGTTTTAAACGGTATGGAGCGTGTACCGGGCTTAAGCAAAGTAGCAATCTGGGTTCGCCAGAAAGCTGACAAAAATAAAAGCCAGATTGAGAAATTCGGTTTCTGGGGTCTGGTTCTCTTTGTAGGAATCCCACTCCCCGGCACCGGCGCCTGGACCGGCTCCCTGGTCGCAGCCCTGCTCCACATGAAATTTGGCAAAGCCATTGGCGCGATTCTTTGCGGAATCGTCATGGCCACCGTGATCATGTCCCTTTTATCCTACGGACTGCTTGGCGCACTCTTCGCCTAAAGATACCGTTGCTGGAAACGCAGGGGCGGAGCATTTTTCGCCTGGCGTTTCCCAATTTCATTTGCGCAAAAAAGCTCCCGCACCTGCTTTCGCAGGCCGGGAGCTTTTTTTCTGTTACAGCACAAGCCATTCCATCCGGAACTGACCCGCTCACGTCCGCCCCGGCGGACCGGGGATAGTCATGAACGATTTATATTGATTTCTTCACGAACGATTACTCGTTGTCGTCACCGTACAGCTTAACCAGCTTGGTCAGGTACTCGTAACGCTCCTTAGCCTCTGCCTCGTTTCTAGCGAACAGGGTAGCTGCTCTCTCCGGATTCTTCATAGCCAGAGATGCGTAACGAACCTCGCCCTTTAAGAAGTCCTGATAGCCTTCCATGTTCGGAGCCTTGCTATCCAGGGTGAACTTCTTCTCAGCAGCCGGGTTGTAACGGAAGTTGTTCCAGTAACCGGTCTCAACTGCCAGTTTCTCCTCGGTCTGAGCTTTGCTCATGCCCTTCTTGATACCGTGGTTGATACACGGAGCGTAAGCCATGATCAGGGACGGACCCGGATATGCCTCTGCCTCAGCGATAGCCTTAACAGTCTGAGCATAATCAGCACCCATAGAGATCTGAGCTACGTATACATAACCGTAAGACATTGCGATGCTTGCAAGGTCTTTCTTCTTGGTCTCTTTACCGCCAGCTGCGAACTGAGCTACAGCACCAGTCTTGGTAGCCTTAGAGGACTGACCGCCAGTGTTGGAGTAAACCTCGGTATCGAATACCATAACGTTGATGTCCTTACCGGAAGCAAGGATATGGTCTACACCGCCGAAGCCGATATCGTAAGCCCATCCGTCACCACCGAATACCCACTGGGACTTCTTAGCCAGATAGTTCTTGTTAGCTACGATGTACTTGCAGGTCGGGCAGTCAACGCCTTCCAGAGCTGCAACTAACTTGTCGGTAGCGGTACCGTTGGTAGCACCTACGGTGAAGGTATCTAAGTACTCTTTGCATGCAGCCTTAACTTCCTCAGAAGCGTTCTCGTTCGCTGCAACCTGCTCAACCTTCTCCTTTAACTCATCACGGATTGCGTTCTGAGCCAGTAACATACCGTAACCAAACTCTGCAGCATCCTCGAACAGGGAGTTATCCCATGCCGGACCCTGGCCCTTAGCGTTTACGGTGTAAGGAGTAGACGGTGAAGAGTTACCCCAGATAGAAGAACATCCGGTTGCGTTGGAGATGTACATTCTGTCACCGAACAGCTGGGTGATCAGCTTAGCGTACGGAGTCTCACCACATCCAGCACATGCGCCGGAGAACTCAAGTAACGGCTGTTTGAACTGGGAACCCTTAACGGTGGTCTCTTTGAATTTAGCAACAACGTCCTCTTTGATCGGCAGGGTTACTGCGTAATCAAAGGTCTTCTGCTCGTCAAGGTGCTTGTCAAGCTTATCCATGGTAAGAGCCTTCTCGCCCTTCTTGCCAGGACATACGTTTGCACAAGAACCACAACCGGTACAGTCAAGTGCAGATACAGCGATGGTGAACTTGTACTGCGGCATACCGGTTAACGGTAAGGTAGCGCCCTCAACCTTAGCAGCCTCTTCCTCGGTCATAGCAACCGGACGGATTGCAGCGTGCGGGCAGACATAAGAACAGAAGTTACACTGGATACAGTTCTCGGAATTCCAAACCGGAACGTCTACAGCGATACCACGTTTCTCGAATGCTGCAGAACCGGACGGGGTATTACCATCTACATACTCTTTGAATGCAGATACCGGTAAGTTGTTACCTTCCTGAGCGCTGACTTTGGTCTGGATGTTGTTAACGAAATCAACAACGTCTTTTCTGTCGCCGGAAACGGTCTTGTAATCAAGTCCCTCATCCTCGCAGTTCTTCCAGCTCTCCGGAACCTCTACCTTAACAACGCCAGTTGCACCAGCATCGATAGCAGCCCAGTTCTTCTTAACAACGTCCTCACCCTTACGGCCGTAGGTCTTCTGAGCAGCAGCCTTCATCAGGTCGATTGCTTTCTCCTCCGGAATGATACCGGTCAGTTTGAAGAATGCGGACTGTAAGATGGTGTTGATACGGGTCGGACCCATGCCGGTCTCGATACCGATCTTAACACCGTCGATGGTGTAGAAGTTGATGTTGTGATCAGCGATGAATTTCTTCATCTGACCCGGAAGGTGCTTGTCCAGCTCCTCGTGAGTCCACGGGCAGTTTAACAGGAAAGTACCGCCGTCAACCAGCTCCTGAACCATGTTGTACTTACGAACGTATGCCGGGTTGTGGCATGCTACGAAGTTTGCCTGATGGATCAGGTAGGTGGATTTGATCTTCTTATGACCGAAACGAAGGTGAGACATGGTAACACCGCCGGATTTCTTGGAGTCATAATCGAAGTAAGCCTGAGCGTACATATCGGTGTTATCGCCGATGATCTTGATGGAGTTCTTGTTAGCACCTACGGTACCATCTGCACCAAGACCCCAGAACTTACAGTTAGTGGTTCCTTCCGGAGTGGTAACAAGCGGAGCACCTACCGGCAGGGACAGGTTGGTAACATCATCTACGATACCAGTGGTAAATCTCTTGATGGTGTTGTTCTCATAGATAGCAACGATCTGAGACGGGGTGGTATCTTTGGAACCAAGACCATAACGGCCGGAGAAGATCTCAACCTGGTCGAACTTGCTGCCCTTTAATGCTGCAACAACATCCAGGTATAACGGCTCGCCTAAGGAACCTGGCTCTTTGGTTCTGTCAAGAACAGTGATCTTCTTAACAGTATCCGGGATAGCTGCGATCAGAGCCTCTGCGCTGAACGGTCTGTAAAGACGAACTTTAACAACACCAACTTTAGCACCGGTAGACTTTCTCATGTAATCGATGGTCTCCTCGATGGTATCGTTAACGGAACCCATAGCGATGATAACCTGCTCAGCATCCTCAGCGCCGTAGTAGTTAAACAGTTTGTAGTCGGTACCGATCTTAGCATTTACTTTGTCCATGTACATCTGTACTACTGCCGGAAGAGCATCGTAGTAAGAGTTGCATGCCTCACGAGCCTGGAAGAAGATATCCGGGTTCTGTGCGGAACCTTTCTGGGACGGGTTGTTCGGGTTTAATGCTTTTGCACGGTATTCTGCAATTGCATCCCAGTCAGCCATCTCAGCCAGATCGTCGTAATCCCACTCTTCGATCTTCTGGATCTCATGAGAGGTACGGAATCCATCGAAGAAGTTGATGAACGGAACTTTACCTTTGATTGCAGACAGATGAGCAACCGGAGTTAAGTCCATAACCTCCTGTACGCTGGACTCACACAGCATAGCGCAGCCGGTCTGACGGCATGCATATACGTCGGAATGATCGCCGAAGATGTTCAGAGCGTGAGAAGATACTGCACGTGCAGATACATCGATAACGCCCGGTAACTGCTCACCAGCGATTTTGTACAGATCCGGGATCATCAGAAGAAGACCCTGGGAAGCGGTATAGGTAGTGGTCAGAGCGCCTGCTACCAGAGAACCGTGAACAGCACCAGCTGCACCAGCCTCAGACTGCATCTCAGTGATCTGTACTGTACGGCCGAAGATATTCTTTCTGCCTTCAGTAGCCCACTCATCCGTATGCTCAGGCATTACGGAAGACGGAGTAATCGGGTACATAGCTGCAACTTCGGTAAATGCGTATGAAGCATGAGCAGCGGCCTGATTACCATCCATGGTTTTCATTTTTCTTGCCATTTGATTATCCTCCTACAAATGTGAATATGCTTTTGCCCGGTAAAACCGGGAAGTTTCCAGTGAGAAAAATGCACCGGAAAGAGAAGTCTCCTCGCATAAGGAGACTGACCTGTGTATATTATAGCAACTTTTTATCGATTTGCAAACACGAAAACAGGAAATTCGCGTATTATTTTGCATACAATCTGCCCAAAACCAAAGTTAGCAATTGCTTATTCCTGGATTTTCTGTTAAAAAAAGAAACAGAAGCGCTGCAAAAAAGCGCTTCTGTTTTGTTAATTTTTCTACAGGTCCGGATTTCTTTTCCAGTTTGTTTTTACACACCCGGATTCGGTGCGATCGTCGGTGCATTGCCAGAATCGACTGCTGTCGGCGCATTTCCGGAGCTATTGCCACCGGAGCTGCTGTTGCCGGAATCGGCTGCTGTCGGATGGGATACCTGCTGCTGGGATGCTGCCGTTGTCTTGTCTGCGGCTGTTGTCTTGTCCGCGGTTGTGTGAGAAGCTGCCGTGGTTGCTGCCTCACTGGCCTTATGGCTTTCTCCTGCAGAGGAAGAGCCCGCTGCTGCACTGGATGGTGCTACGGTAGTTCCATCTGCTGCAGAGCTAGAAGCATCTGCTGCGGACGATGCAGCTGCTGCCGTGGTACCGCTGCTGTTTCTTAATACAACCGGGGTATGGCCCTTATAGGTGACGCTGTGGTCTACATCCTGGCTGACCACCTCTCCGTTTTTCGTTACGATCAGGCGGGTTTCCCACTTGCTGCCCTTGCTTCCTGCACTCTTCACCTTTTCCGTGCCAGGTGCAAGTGTCGGATCCTCCTCGTAGGTCGGAGCCGGCGGGTCGGTCTCGCTGAGCTTTGTGGACTTTAAGGAATGGGTCACGCCATCCTCCAGCACCGGGATTCCATAAATGGATACCGTACAGGTCTGATTGTAATAGCTTGCGCGGATACCGATGGCCGCACTGGAGTTATTCACGAACTTGTAATCCGGTCCACCCCAGCTTACGGTTGCATCGGTTCCCGGCGTTACATAGGAAGGCTCAAAAGTATGGGAACGGCGCATGGTCGTCTTCAGTCCTGCCTTCACGACTGCATTGTACATGGTGGAGGAAACCTGGCAGACACCGCCGCCAATCTCCTGTACCACTTCACCGTTATTGTAAGCTGCGGCTGCCTGATAGCCCTTCGCCTCGGTACGCTCTCCCACCCGGTTGTTAAAGGAAAACTCCTCTCCCGGCTGGAGCACAATGCCATTGATTGCCCGCGCTGCCAATTTTACATTGGTGTTTCGCTTCTGGTTTGCAGTTGTATTGGTCGTAAAGGTTCCGATCGTTTTATATTTTTCCCTTGCGGTTGCCTCGGAAAACTCCGGTTCTACCTCATTTACCGTCGCTGCAATGGATGCACTGAAATCCTTGCGGTTTAAAGCCGCCTGGATATCCGTCTTTAACTGTTCCTGGTCTACTTCCAGACCATTCTCTGCCCCTTTAAATAAAAACTTATCGTTCTGAGAATCATACTCAGAGATGGAACCGTTTTTTGCTTTTTTATTCCAGAGTGCTGCCACGCTCTCCGCCTCTTTTGCAACGGCCTCCTCCAGACCAGTCGTATCCAGCGTATAGCTTTCCTTTGGCTCTCCAGTATAGATTTCCTGTAAAAGCGCATCAACCTTTGCAGACATGAGATCGTTTACATCGTAGCTCTGGTCCTGCCAGGTCACCTTCATGGCCCATGGGAAGTCCTTTAAGATCGCAGCCTTTGCCTCCTCGCGGGACATACCGGTGATATTGATGCCGTCCACCGTTACTTCTTTTTCCAGCTCTGTCTCCGGAACCGTGATTTCCGTTTCAGCCTCTGTCTGGCCTGGTTTTGAACCGGTTACCTTCTTTATTAAAAGCGTAACGCAGAAAATAGCCAGGATCAAAACGACACCGGCAATGGCAAGCTTCACAAAATCCGGTCCCTTGCCGCCGCGTCTGCCGCCCCGCCGCCCGGAGGAAGGTCTTCTTGTTTCATTATAATAACGGTCTGTTCTGGAAGATGCAGATGTTCTGCTTCCCGTGCTGCGTCTTGCAGTGCCAGCCGTAGTTCCCCTTGCAGCTGTGCTTCGCGGAGCGGTACTTCTGGACGATGTCCCTGCACTGCTTCTTCCACCTGTAGCCGATGTTCTTGTCTGTCTTCCAGCAGAAGTGCTTCTTCCGCTGCCGGAATAGGAACTGCTTCTGGCCCTGGAGCGCCCTGTTCCGGAATTTCTGCCATTCTCGTACTGATTCATGATTTCACCTGTGTTTCTTCTATAATAATCTTTACGCTCATAACGCACTAAGACAGTATAACATATCCGTTCAAAAAAAGAACCACTAATTTTTAGAAAAAACAAGGAATTTTTTATTATATTTTTTGACGGTAATTTTCCCTTCCCAGCACGTCATTTCTTGTATTTCTGCATTGAATCTGTATTTATTTCCGTACATTTTTGGAAATTCTGGCAATTGCAGGATTGTTAAAGTTTTGCTATACTTTTGCTTGTCAAAAAGATAACCAAGTAAGTAAAAGCACATAGGAGGGATCCTAAATGAAAATTCAGAATATCAACGACGTAGAAAGCTTCTTCAAAATCATCGATCAGTGCAAAGGACCGGTTGAGCTGGTATCTCCGGAAGGTGACCGCATCAACTTAAAATCCAAGCTGTCCCAGTATCTTTCCATGGCAACCATATTCTCCAACGGCTATATCAAAGAGCTCGACATTGTTGCCCAGGACAAAGAAGATATTGACCGTCTGATCAAATATATGTATCAGGGCGAATAATTTTTACAAACGGCACCGCATTCCTATGGCGGTGCCGTTTTTTTGCAGAATCCAAAAAGCTAAATTGTTTTCGCAAAACCGGAAACAGTGACAGGCCACATCTCATATGATGGATTGTAAATATCTTTTCGGAGGCTTTTCATATGAGCGATCTGGCTGCAACAAACTGTGGATGTGGATGTGACTGTAATTCAGGAGGAAATGGCTGTAACATTATCTGGCTGATCCTGATCTTATGCTGCTGTGGCGGCAGCGGATTTGGTTCCGGATGCGGATGCGAACATAATAACGGCTGTAACTGGATCTGGATCATCCTGCTGTTATGCTGCTGTGGCGGCGGCAATGGCGGATGTGGAGGATTCTGCTAGTATCTTTCGCATATGCAGGAACTATGACAATAAACGCGCTCTGAGACGTATGCGGGCGCAATGCCAGCATGCACTGCCTGACACGACACGCATGTGAACACAGCGCTCTCAAAGCTTCCCCTCCCGGACTGGTGGGGAAGCTTTTTTAACGGTCCTTATCCTCTTCTTTATTTTTGTTCTTCTTTATTTTGTTCTTTTTCCTTCACTTTTTCTTTCTGCTTCTCTTCTTCCAGAAATAGTTTCCGTCCACGCAGACAGGCTTCACACTCTTCATCAATCTCATATACTGCATTTCCATCTATGATCAGTCTCGTTTTCATTCCATCACTCCGGCTCCTGGACCGGATTCTTTCTGATTGCCTGCGCAAAACATAAACAATCATGCTTCATCCAGTTCAGGTCAGTTTCTCTTCTACTCTATGATATGCACGTATGCTTCCGCATGATATGGGATTCCACTGCATATACTGTTTCAAAAAGACAAGGACGTTGCTGTTCGTTCACGCATTGTGCATACAGCAACACAAGGGTTCTTTTATGAATGAAAAGAATGAAAACCAGTTCAAAATGACGGACTTTGATTATTTAACAGCGGACCCCAGGCTGCAGATGTTAAAGGCTGCCATTCCCTATCTTCCAGTTGCACAGCAGCGGGTCTTCTCTCTCTTTGTAAAGGTTCAGGAGGTAAAACGGGCACAGTCCATCTTCGAGGAAGAAGAGGTCTCTGCCATGGGGCTCTCTCCTTCTGCCCCAAAGCCCACAACTCCCATGCAGCTTTTGCAGATCATCAAACCGTATGCCAGTCCGAAGGAACGGGAAATGATCGAGATGCTGGAAAATTTTCAGATCATCAAGGAGGTATTATGAACACAGGTGAATGGAAAAATGATCCAAGACTTGCAAATATGGACCCGGTCAAGCTGCAGTACATAGAAACCCTTGCAAAACAGCTCTCTTCCCAGTCAAAAGAACAGCTTCTCCCAGCCCTGCTCTCCCTTCAGGCGGATGCAAAAAAGAACCGCATTTCTTTCACTGATGCAGAAACGGAGCTTCTGGTTTCCATCATCACGGCAAATATGCCTCCCGATGAAAAAAAGAAGATTGAAATGCTGCATATCCTCGCAAAAAAAATGGCTGCCAGGTCCTCCTGACAGCCATTTTCGAAATTCTTATTTGCAAACGATGTTGATGATCTTGCCCGGTACGTAGATTTCTTTTACGATGGTTCCGGTGATCTTGTCTGCAACAGCCTCTTTTGCTGCTGCAAGGGCAACCTCTTTGGAAGCGTCTGCCGGAATGGTCACAACGCCTCTTGCCTTACCGTTGACCTGAACACCGATGGAAATCTCATCATCCTTCATGGCTTCCTCGTCGCACTCCGGCCACTGAGCGTGGAATACGCTGTCGGTGCCGCCGAGCTCCTGCCAGATTTCCTCGCCGATATGCGGTGCAAACGGAGCAAGTAAAACAGTGAAAGTCTTTAAGGTCTCTTTATCGATACCGCCGGTCTTCTTCGCCAGCTCGATCAGCTTGTTGTTGTACTCCATGAAACCGGATACCACAGTATTTAAGCTGAACTGGTTGAAACGCTGCTCGATATCGAATACCAGTTTATGACGCAGACGAACCATCTCTTTGGTCTCAGCTACATCTTTATCCTTGCTGTCCTGAACCAGGTTCCAGAAACGGCTTAAGAAACGGGAAACACCCTCGATACCGCGGTCATCCCACTCTGCATCCAGTTCCGGCGGTCCTACGAACAGCTCATACATTCTCAGTGCGTCACAGCCGTAATCTCTTACGAGGTCATCCGGGGAAACCACGTTTCCTTTGGACTTACTCATCTTGATACCATTCTTACCATTGATCATACCCTGGTTGAACAGCTTCTTGAACGGCTCATCGAAATCTACGACTCCGATGTCGTGCAGGAACTTGGTGTAGAAACGGGAGTAGAGAAGATGCAGCACTGCATGCTCTACGCCGCCGATGTACATATCAACCGGCAGATACTTATCAGCCTTCTCTTTGGAAACCAGCTCTTTGTCGTTGTGGTTGTCCACATAACGCAGGAAGTACCAGGAAGAACCAGCCCACTGCGGCATGGTATTGGTCTCTCTCTTTGCCGGTCCTCCGCACTGCGGGCACTTGCAGTTTACCCACTCATCGATGGCAGCAAGCGGTGACTCACCGGTACCGGTCGGCTGATAACTCTCAACCTCCGGAAGACGTAACGGAAGCTCCTCTTCCGGAACCGCTACGTTGCCGCACTTCGGGCAGTGAACGATCGGGATCGGCTCACCCCAGTAACGCTGTCTGGAGAATACCCAGTCACGCAGCTTGTAGTTGACAGTCTTCTTACCAAAGCCCATCTTCTCGATCATTTCCGGAGCTTCTTTCTTCAGTACGGAAGACTCCATACCGTTCCAGTCGCCGGAGTTGATCATGGTGCCGGATGCCTCGGTATAAGCCTCGGTCATGTTCTCAATCTCTTTGCCGTCTTTTGCGATAACCTGGATGATCGGGATGTTAAACTTCTTAGCGAACTCGAAGTCACGGTCATCGTGAGCTGGTACGCACATGATCGCGCCGGTACCGTAATCTGCCAGTACATAGTCGGACAGCCAGATCGGAACCTTTGCACCGTTTAACGGGTTGATCGCATAGCTTCCGGTGAATACGCCGGTCTTCTCTTTGTCCTGCATACGGTCTACGTTGGAACGCATGGAAGAATCGAAGATGTATTTCTCAACAGTCTCTCTGGTCTCGTCGGTAGCCAGGCTCTTTGCCATAGCATGCTCCGGAGCCAGTACCATGAAGGTAGCTCCGTGCAGGGTATCCGGGCGGGTGGTGTAAACGGTGATCTTCTCATCTCTTCCCTCAACCTGGAAATCAACCTCAGCACCGTAGGATTTGCCGATCCACTCGCTCTGCATCTTTTTCACCTTCTCCGGCCAGTCAAGCTTGTCCAGATCGTTTAAGAGACGGTCCGCATAAGCGGTAATCTTTAACATCCACTGACGCAGGTTCTTCTTGGTAACCGGGGAACCACAGCGCTCGCAGCAACCGTTTACTACTTCCTCGTTTGCCAGACCGGTCTTACAGGATGGGCACCAGTTGATCGGGAACTCTTTCTCGTAAGCAAGGCCTTTCTTGAACATCTGTACAAAGATCCACTGGGTCCATTTGTAGAACTCCGGATCGGTAGTATTTACTTCCATATCCCAGTCGTAAATTGCTGCGATCTCGTTGATCTGGCGTTTGATGTTCTTGATGTTCTCAGCGGTAGATTTTGCCGGATGAACGCCCATCTTGATCGCATAGTTCTCTGCCGGAAGACCAAATGCGTCCCAGCCCATCGGATGGATGACATAATGGCCCTTTAACATCTGGTAACGGCTCCATACGTCGGAGATAACGTAGCCTCTCCAGTGACCTACATGAAGTCCGCTGCCGGACGGATACGGGAACATATCCAGGCAGTAATATTTCGGCTTTTTGCCGTCATTGACATTGATCGGGTTTTTCTCCCAGTTTTCACGCCACTTTTTCTCAATAGCGCTATGGTTGTAACTTGCCATGATTCTTCCTCCTGATTGCTTTTTAAGGAATGAAAGCAATAAAAAATGCGCCTCTGGACTTAGTGTCAGAGACGCAGGATATTCTTTCGCTTTTGATCCTTACGCGGTACCACTCTGCTTCATGCTTTCGCATGCGCTTTTGATCCGATAACGGCGGATGTCCGTCCCGGCCTACTTTCCACTAGAAACGCAACGGTATGAATACGAAACCATTACGAAACGAAAAGGGTTCGGCGGGCTGCTCCGAGACCAGTTTCTGCGCACATTCTTACTGTCTTGCACCTTCCGGCAGCTCTCTGAAAAGTCCGTCACGCATACTTTTTCCCTTCATTGCATTTTCCGTTACTATTCATAGAAACGAACGGTAACATTTCCATGCCTTTTAATTTAGCATAATTGGAAATCTGTGTCAAGGGTGGATTTCGTCATGCTTCCGTGCGCATGTGCACGGCAACGGGATTTTGCCGGTGCTTTGGCAGGTCTTTGTTTACTTTTCATACTGCCCCAGATCAATCTCGCCGGAGAATACCTCCACCGCCGGTCCGGTCATAAACACATGTCCGCTCTCGCGGTCCCAGGTGATCTCTAAGTTTCCGCCGATCAGCTGGACCTCCACGGTATCCTCTACCAGTCCCAGCATCATGCTCGCAACGGCACTGGCCGTCGCTCCGGTTCCGCAGGCCCAGGTTTCCCCGCTACCCCGCTCCCAGACACGCATCTGCAGATGGGTCCGGTCGATCACACGGATAAACTCACTGTTCACCCGGTCCGGGAAGCGCTCATGCATCTCATAAGCCGGTCCGATCTTCTCTAAATCCAGGCAGTCCACATCGTCGACATAATAAACGGCATGCGGATTTCCCACATCGATTCCGGTAAATTCCAGGATTCTTCCTTCGATCTGGATTTTCTCCGGCAGCTCACTGGTCAGTTTGGGAATCCCCATATCTACTTTTACGGTTTTGACTTTTCCGTTTTCCACCTGCATATCCAGATATTTGATGCCGCCAAGGGTTTCCACGGAGATCTGCGGCTTGTCTACAATTCCATGATCATACGCATATTTTCCGACGCAGCGGATGCCGTTTCCGCACATGCTGCCCTCGCTTCCATCTTCATTGAACATCCGCATGCGGCAGTCAGCCACCTCAGACGGGCAGATGAGGATCAGGCCATCGGAACCAATGCCAAAATGACGTTCACTCACCAGCTTTGCCACGCGCGCCGGATCCTCCACGGTCTCCTCAAAACAGTTCACATAGACGTAATCGTTTCCGATTCCCTGCATTTTTGTAAATTTCATAAACTCCTCCAACTGTATTTTTTTATTTCTGTAAATCATCTGTCTGGCACAGCCAGCATCTGCAAAACGTTTGCAGGATCTGCCACCTTCTCCTTACATCAGACTGATGACCATCTGGGCCGTCTCCAGCATATTGGTCCCGCTGTCCATGCTGCACTTTTGTATGTAGCGGTGTGCCTCTTCCTCTGTCATGTTGTTGCGCTCCATAAGAAGGGCCTTCGCCTGGTTGATGATGGCCCGTTCCTTCTCATCTCTCTGCTTCGGCTGCTGGCGCAGCTTCTTTCTGCGTCTCGCCTGCGCCTGGACGATCATCTCCAGTGTTCCGACCAGATCATGCACCTTTAAGGGCATCGGCAGGCAGACCACTTGCTCCGGGGTACCGGCCGACCATTTGCTTGGGGATGAGATCATCAGCATACTGAATTCCGGGCTCATGCAGTCATGAAGCTCCGAATACAGCATATCCGTCAGACGGTAACCGCACACAATGATCCCGCTGTTTAGATCATCCAGCTGAGACAGTACCTGCGCTCCGGAGGTGCATACAGCGATCACTGGAAAGCCGTTTCTCAGCAGTATGTTTTTTATGCTTTTTGCGTCTTCCGGCTTGGAAAATGCCACAATGATATTCGCCAAACTACTCACCTCCAGGTTTTGTTATCCGGTGATTCTGAAAGCTGTTTCCATAACCAGACATGGCCGGATCAGAACTTATACAAATATTCCTGAACCTCCCAGTCCGTTACCTCTGCACGAAATTTCTTCCACTCTGAATTCTTTGCTTCAAGATATTTGGTATAAATGTGGTTTTCAAGCAGCTCTTTTGCAAAATCACTGCCGGCAAAGGCATCGATGGCTTCTCCGAGCGTCTGCGGCAGCTGCTCGATACCAAGGCTGCGGATTTCCTCGTCTGTCAGGGCAAACACGTTTCGGTCCACACTCGGCGGCGGGGTCATCTCTTTTTTGATGCCATCCAGGCCAGCTGCAAGGCAGGCTGCAAGTGCCAGATACGGGTTCACGGCAGAATCCGGACAGCGCAGCTCAATGCGGGTGCTGTCACCCTTGGAGCTCGGGATGCGGATCAGGGCACTGCGGTTTGCCAGGGAAGACCAGGCAATGCAGACCGGTGCATCATAGCCCGGGACCAGACGCTTATAAGAATTAACAAGCGGATTCGTCAGAAGCGTGATTTCCTTAATGTGAGCCAGAATTCCAGCCATAAACTGGTATGCCACCTTGCTCAGGCCAAGGCTGTCACTCTCATCCACAAACATGTTGTTGCCGTGTACATCGCCCAAAGACATATTGATGTGCATGCCGGAACCATTTACGCCAGCCTTTGGCTTCGGCATAAAGGTTGCATGGAGTCCATGACGCTTTGCAATGGTCTTGACTGCCATTTTAAAGGTCATGATATTGTCAGCCGCCATCAGGCCTTCGGTATATTCCAGATCGATCTCATGCTGGGCCGGAGAGATCTCATGGTGAGAAGCCTCCACCTCAATATCCATATCCTCCAGATTCAGGACAATGTCCCGGCGCACATTTTCAGCCAGATCGATCGGACCTACATCAAAGTAGCTGGCATTTTCGTGGGTATTGGTGGTCGGTCTTCCTTCCTCATCGGTATGGAATAAGAAGAACTCACACTCCGGCCCCACGTGGAACTCATAGCCCATATCAGCGGCCTCTTTTAATACCTTCTTTAACACATAACGCGGGTCCCCCTCAAACGGCTCGCCATTCGGGCGGTATACATCGCACATCAGGCGGGCAACCTTACCCTGCTGCGGTCTCCACGGAAAAATCGCAAAGGTATCCAGATCCGGGTACAGGTACATATCGGATTCCTCGATCCGGACAAATCCTTCTATGGCAGAACCATCAAACATGCAGCGGTTGTTTAATGCCTTTTCCAGCTGGCTTACCGTGATCGCTACATTTTTCAGCATTCCAAAAATATCTGTAAACTGAAGGCGGATGAACTCCACATCTTCCTCCTCCGCCATGCGGATAATATCTTTTTTTGTATATCTGCTCATGCCAATCTCCCTTCCATGATATGATGATACCAGGAACAAAAGGCCGGAAATCCGGTGCAAGCTTGCTCGCATGAGGATTTTTGACCTTTTGACTCCGACATGATCATATGAAATCAAAGAAACGAGGGCACCAAGAAAGCCGCATTCACGGCTTTTCTGAAACGCCCTCGTTCCGTTACGTCCCATTGCACCAACAACAAAGGGATTTTCATGTTACTGATGATAACAGCTTCCCTCTTTTTTGTCAACATGAGACTATTTCTGTTTCCTATGTCAAATATTCTTATCTGGCATAACTTTTTATTATTGCAGCCATTGCACATTCCTGTAATGCCCTACGGTCTAAGGTGTGCCAGAACTTGCATTATTTTTTGTAGCTCAAAGCCCGGATCGCATTCAGTATCGCAAGCACCGAAACACCAACATCGCCAAATACTGCTGCCCACATGCCTACATAACCAAGTGCAACCAGGACCAGCACCAGGATTTTTACCGCGATTGCAAAGATGATATTCTGTTTCACGATCCCTACGGTTTTTCGGGCAATGCAGATCGCATCTACGATCTTGGACGGCTCATCATCCATGATGACTACATCGGCTGCCTCCACTGCCGCATCGGATCCGATTCCGCCCATAGCAATGCCGACATCTGCACGGGCTAAAACCGGCGCATCGTTGATGCCGTCCCCGACAAAGGCCAGCGTCTTTCCTTCCGGCTTTTCTTTCAGAAGCTGCTCCACCTTTGCGACCTTATCGCCCGGGAGAAGGTTTCCAAATACATGGGTAATCCCAATGGATTCTGCCACCTTTTTGCCAACCTCTTCTTTGTCTCCGGTCAGCATGACCAGCTTATTTACGCCCTGCTTCTTTAACCCTGCCAGCATAGCCGGAACATCCGGGCGGACACTGTCAGAGATCACGATACAGCCTAAATAGGTGTCCCCCTCTGCAAGATACAGGGTGGTCCCAAGGACCGCTGCAGGAGTATCCACCTTCACCTTCTGGCTGTCCATCAGCTTCTGGTTTCCAATGTACAGATTCTTCCAGACCCCATCTTTCAGGATCTGCGCATGGATACCATGGCCGGAGATTTCTTCCACTTCATCGATCCGGCTGGTATCTGCCTCTTTTCCATAAGCCTTCTTAACCGACAGCGCGATCGGGTGGTTGGAATTGTACTCTCCAAGTGCAGCCAGCTCCAGAAGTTCTTCCCTGCTGCCATGCACCGGTGCAACATCAGTCACTTCAAATTTACCGGTTGTCAGGGTACCTGTTTTATCAAACACTGCCGTATCCAGACTGCCCATGGCTTCCAGATAGTTGCTTCCTTTCATAAGAATGCCCTGTCTGGATGCTGCCCCAAGACCGCCAAAAAAGCTCAGCGGAACAGAAATAACCAGTGCGCACGGGCAGGAAACAACCAGAAAGCTGCACGCACGGTAAACCCAGGTACTCCATGCCCCACCCAAAGCAAGCGGAGGAAGCACCGCCAGAAGTGCAGCTAAGATCACAACTGCCGGTGTGTATACACGGGCAAAGCGGGTGATAAAGGCCTCTGCCTTTGCCTTTCTGGAGCTTGCGTTTTCCACCAGCTCCAGGATCTTTGCTACGGTTGAATCATCAAAGAGCTTTGTGGTCTGTACCTTTAAGACACCGGTTAAGTTGATCGAACCGCTCACGATATTCTGTCCGGCATTTACCTCTTCCGGCATCGATTCCCCGGTCAGAGCCTTGGTATCCAGTGTGGAGCTTCCCTCCAGCACAATACCGTCTAACGGGACCTTCTCTCCCGGCCGGATGATGATGGTATCACCAATCTCCACCTCGTAAGGATCGACCTGCTCTTCTGCGCCATCTCTTAACAGATTGGCATATTCCGGGTTGATATCCATCAGGTCGGTAATAGACTTTCTGGATTTATTCACCGCATAGTCGTTGAAAAGCTCACCAACCTGATAAAACAGCATGACCGCAACCGCCTCTTCCAGGGAGCCGATTGCAAAAGCGCCAAACGTAGCAATGGTCATCAGAAAATTTTCATCGAACACTTGCCCGTTTTTTAAGTTCCGGCAGGCACGCAGCGGAATATCATAGCCTGCTGCAAGATACGATAATACAAATGGGATCCAGGCCCAGGAAACCTTTTTTTCCAGACTCATGGCAATCACAAAGAAAACGGCACTGACCGCAAGGCGGATCACCATTTTTTTCTGTTTTTTTGTCATAGATTTTCCTTTCCGTGCGAGATTAGAATAGCCAGACTAACGAAGCACTTTAAATTCAGCCTCCGGTTCAATCTTTGCAGCCACGGCTCTTGCTGCCTCAACCAGCTCGTCTTCTCTGCCGTCCTCTACTTCCATAATGAGACGCTGGGTCATAAAGCTTAAGCTGGCGCTGTTCACGCCATCTAATTTTTTCACGCCCTCCTCAATCTTTGCAGCACAGTTTGCACAGCATAAACCCTCTAATTTGATGATCTTCTTCATGATATGATCTCCTTTTCTATCATTTTCTTTTTGTATTTTTATTATTTTCATTTTCCACTGCGTCCTACTCGCTGATATGCTCCATGCCCTGAGCCAGGATTGCCTGGATATGGGCATCGGCCAGCTTATAAAATACGGTTTTTCCGTCGCGCCGGAATGATACCAGACGCATCTGCTTTAATACCCTGAGCTGGTGGGAAATCGCCGACTGCCCCATCTGCAGCAGTGTTGCAATGTCACAGACACACATTTCCGACTGGCTGAGGACGTACAGGATTTTGATCCTGGTAGAATCCCCAAACACCTTAAAAAACTCTGACAGGTCTAAAAGCTGCTGCTCGTCCGGCATGACGCCTTCCACTTTTTTCACGATTTCCTCATGAACATGCATGAATTCGCAGGAGCCCTCTTCCACTTCCTGCTCGATCTGGATTTTTTCCGCCTCAGTCATAGCATTCCTCCGTTTCTGCATTCGCATGAACAACTATTCATATGTTTATATTACCACATATTGTGTGAATGTCAAGCAAATATAACAATTGATCATAAAATAATGGACCGTGGAAGTTGCCTTCGGCAACTTCCACGGTCCTAATACTTCAATAATAATGTTTAAATTGTTTACTTCAGCGCATCTGCCATCGCTTTCATGGCTTCTCTGGTGTCTTCATGCACTGCGGATTTGATGGTTACCACCTGCTCCAGGACATGGATATCCTTCATCGGCTCTAAGATGCCGCGCATGATCTTTGCTGCGAGCGGTGCCCAGGAACCGTTCTCAATGAGTCCAACGGTACGCTTCTGGAAATTTTTGGATTTTAAGTGCAGTAAAAACTCTTCCATGCACGGGAATACGCCGCCGTCGTAGGTTGCTGCTGCCAGCACCAGACGGTCATAGTAAAATGCCTTGCGCACTGCCAGAGAAACGTCGGTGCGGGCCAGGTCGAAGATCTCTGCCTCTTCCCCATTTGCCCGGAGCATTTCTGCCATCTCCTCTGCTGCCTGTGCGGTATTGCCATGAATGGAGGCATATGCGACCATTACACCATGCTTCTCAGGCTGGTAGGTGCTCCAGGTCTGGTATTTTCCGATATAGTGGCCCAGGTTTTCTTTCAAGACCGGGCCGTGCAGCGGGCAGATCATCTGGATGTCCAGACCAGAGGCCTTCTTTAACAGGCCCTGTACCTGCACGCCGTATTTTCCTACAATGTTAAGGAAGTAGCGGGCTGCCTCTTCATCCCACTCCTCTTCTGCATCCAGTGCACCAAATTTGCCAAAGCCATCTGCAGAAAACAGGATCTTCTCGCTCTGCTCATAAGCTACCATAACCTCTGGCCAGTGGACCATCGGTGCCATAAAGAACTGCAGGGTGTGTGCGCCAAGACTTAAGGTCTCACCTTCTTTTACAACAACCTTGCGGTCTGTCAGGTCCATCTCAAAGAACTGGTCCATCATCGCAAAGGTTTTTGCATTTCCTACGAGCTTTGCCTCCGGATAACGGTCTGCAAAATTCTTGATGTTTGCAGCATGATCCGGCTCCATATGGGATACGACCAGATAAGCTGGTTTTTTGTCTCCAAGCACTCTGGCCAGATTTGCAAACCACTCATCGGTTGCCCGCTTATCTACGGTATCCATTACCGTTATCTTCTCATCCATGATCACATAAGAGTTATAGCTGACCCCATTCGGGATTGGGTACTGGCTCTCGAAAATATCCAGTGTTTTATCATCTGCACCTACATAAAGAACCGCATCGGAAATTGAAATATCTTTCATAATTACTCCTCCTGATTTTTCGCTTTTTTCATTCTGGTTTTTTTGCTTTTCTCATTATAATTCCGCCCAAAAGCCACGTCAACTTTCATTTTGTTTTTCCATATTTTTTTCCATACGGTAGCGTTCTACCATTTTTACGATATCGTGTTTCGTATAGGGCTTTTCGATAAAACCATACGCCTGGATTTTCCACGCCTCCAGTGAAAAGCCCGGGATACTGGACATCAGGACCACTGCCGGAGCTGACTCTAGCTTATGAAGCTCCGAGGCCAGGCTGATGCCACTGATATCTGGCATTACAATATCCGTAAACACCATATCTACCGGATTTTCCTTTACAAATTCCACAACCGCCACTGCTTCCTCAAAAGTCCCGAGCAGATTGACTCCCTCCATATTCTGGAAAATGTATGTGATCTTCTCCAGCAGATCCGACGCATTGTCCACCGCAACTACATTCACTGTCATAATTCTTTCCCCCGCTTCCTCATTTGCTTCCTGAACGCGCATGCATACCCGTTGTCTTTCCTTCCTGCTTTCAGCCTGTCTCCGGCTTCCATATACGGTTTTACAAACCACCCATTTCCCAGCCTAGCGATTCCAGCCCGGAAATCTTGGCACACTGCAGACTGGCTTCTCCAGCAAAAGAGCTTCCACAGCTGCACGGTATTCCTCCATCCGCTGGGCCTTGCGGATCTTTTTCATAGGCTTTGCGCTGTCCTCAAACGCTTCGCCCAGATAGGTCCAGAGCTCCTTCATTTTAAATAGTACATTCTTGTCTCCGGGAATGGCTTTCCGGTATCCCTCCAGCACATCCTCATGGAACGCCCGGATCCGGGCTGCCGTAAGAAGTGTCCCTTTATCCGTTTCAGAAAGCCGGGCTGCATCCTCAGCCAGTGCCGGATTGGTTAAAAGCCCGCGCCCCAGCATCACGGCAGACACCTTCGGATAGGCATCCGCAAACCTTTTTATATCATCACCGCAAAACAGATCCCCATTGTAAATAACCGGATTTTTACTTTCCTGTTCCGCAAGGGCAAACGCTTCCATATGCGGATGATTTTTATAGTAATCCGTCTGGACCCTTGGGTGGATGATCAGGTTTTTTAAGGAATAGCGGTTATAAATAGAAAGCAGCTCTTCAAATTCTTCCGGATCCGATTTTCCGATCCGCGTTTTTATGGACCATTCCATATCCAGCCTTTCGATGCCATCTGAAACCCGGTACAAAAATTCATCAAGCGCAACCGGATATTCCAGAAAGCCCGATCCGCGTTTTTTTACCACCACCGTACCAGACGGGCACCCCAGATTCAGATTGGCCTCCCGGTATCCAAGCTCCTTCAGCCGCTCTGCAGCCCACAAAAAATCATCTGCCTTGTTGGTCAGGATCTGGGGAATGACCGGAATCCCCTCATTGTGCTCCGGAAGCACATCCTGCAATTCCCGCGGAGTCAGCTTCCGTGTCTGGTTTGGGGAAATAAACGGCGTGTAATACTCCTTTATTCCATGAAAGTGCCGGTGATGGGCATTCCGGAACACATAGCCGGTAATGCCCTCCATCGGCGCAAATAAGTACTCCATATTTGTCTCCTGTATACTTCACATTTCAAATCTGCAAACAACAACGGTTATTTCTTATGCTCCATCTGCGCTCGTGCCTTGCGGGCAACCTGGGCGGCTGTATTCATTGTGCTGCCGCGTACGATCATGCCATTGCCAAAGCGCTTGCGGATATCATCGACCGCCCCGTCGACCATTTTCTGCTTCTCATGCTTTCTGTCGTCCTCAAACATCGACATCTGCCAGAAATCGTCTGACGTCAGATCCGTTAAGGAAAGGCCGATCAGGCGCAGGGGCTGGCATTTCCAGCATTCATACAGCAAGGTCTTTACCTGCGCAAAGATTTCTTCCGTCACATCAGTAGGATTTGCAAGCTTTTTTTGATGCGATTTTGTCTTAAAGTCCAGCGTCCGGTAAGTAACACCTACACAGCTGCACTTTTTCCCATCACGACGCATTCTGGCAGAAACCACGTCGCACTGGGCCAGCAATATCGCAAAGGCCTGTTCGTAGGTCACAAGGTCTTCCTCTGTCGTCGTTTCCGCACTGTAGCCTTTGGCTTCTTCCCGTTCCGCCCGGACCGGGGAATCGTCGGCGCCATTTGCATACTGATGCATCTGATGCCCGGCCTTCTCCCCCAGCAGGCGTTTCAGTCCATCCTCCGGATAATGCGCCAGCTCCCCGATCGTTCTGATCCCAGACTGCACAAGCTTCTGCTCGGAAGCTTTCCCCAGAAACAAAAGATCCCGCACCGGGAGCGGCCACATTTTTGCCGGGATTTCGGAAGGAAACAGGGTATGGACTTTATCCGGCTTTTCAAAATCCGATGCCATCTTTGCCAGAAGCTTATTTGTTCCAATTCCTATGTTAACGGTAAATCCAAGCTCATCGCGGATCTTATCTTTGATCTCATGTGCCAGTGCCACCGGGTCCGGATAGACCAGGTGCGTGCCGCTCATATCGAGGAAAACTTCATCGATGGAAAATGACTCCATAACGGGTGCATAGGAAGCACAGATATCCTTAAAAGCATGGGAACATCTTTCATAAAGCACAAAATCACCCGGCACACAGACAAGTCCCGGGCATTTTTGCAGTGCCATGGACACGGGTTCGCCCGTAGTCACCCCATATTTTTTCGCCGGAATCGACTTTGCCACAACAATGCCGCGCCGCGACTTCGGGTCCCCGCCAATGCAGGACGGAATCTCCCGAAGATCGGGCAGGCCCTCCCGGACACGCTTTGCCGCCTCCCAGGATAAAAATGCGCTGTTTACATCAACATGAAAAATCAACCGGTCCATATATGATCTCGCCGCTCCTATCGTATATCGTAACTTGTTTCCAATGTTCTCACTTTTTTCACCTGCTACTGTTTGCGGACACGCGCCCAGTCCTCGGGTAGATGCATCGATCACGGTTACGCCCATGCCGCTACTGTTTGCGGACACGCGCCCAGTCCTCGATGACAGCAAGGAACCGTTCCCCGTATTTCGCATATTTGTGTTCGCCTACGCCGGACACATCCAGCATTTCTTCCCGGGAAGCAGGTGCCTTCGCAGCCATGTCAATCAAAGTCTTGTCATTGAAAATAATATAAGGCGGTACGTGCTCTTCCCGGGCGATCTCCAGGCGGAGGGTACGAAGTTTATCAAACAGCTGAAAGCCGGCAGAGGTAAGTGCTTCCGTTCCTCTGGCTGTTTTCTTCGGTTTTGCCGTTTTCTCCGGCATCTTATCCTCATCGGTGATCTTAACCAATACCTTGGTATCCGGATCTTTCAGGGCGCTGATATCTCCCATCCGGATCACCTGGTAGTCTCCAACCTGCAGATAACCCTCCAGCACCAGCTGGTCCACCAGACGCCGCAGCAGGTTTCTTTTAAAGGAAGCCAGAACCCCATAGGACTTATATGCATTTGCCCCGATCTCCGCTAATCGTGCGGTCTTTGCTCCCACCACCGTATCGATGATGATCGTCTTTCCATACCGGCCCTTTGCTTCATAGACACAGTTTATGATCTGCCTGGCCGCCTGCGTCATATCCAGCGTTTCAAATTCCCGCAGGCAGTTGCCGCAATCCCCGCAGGGCTTTCCCGGGTTTTCTCCAAAATATTTTAAGATATAATTACGCAGGCATTCCGTTGTATAGCAGTAGCGTTCCATGACCAAAAGCCGGCTCAGATCCCGCTCCTTCACCGTTTCCCAGTCTGCATAATCGAGATCCGACAGGTCTTTATGGTCTAACAGAAAGCGGTTGATCGCGATATCCTGCGGCGAGAACAGCAGGATACACTTGGAATCCAGTCCATCCCTTCCCGCTCTGCCAGCCTCCTGGTAATAATTCTCCATGCTCTGCGGCATATTGTAATGAATGACAAACCGGACGTTCGACTTATCGATTCCCATACCGAACGCGTTGGTCGCAACCACGATACTGGTATAATCGAATACAAAATCATCCTGCATCTGCTTTCGCTGGGCCGCACCCATTCCGGCATGATATTTCGCAACCGAGATGCCTCTGCCCTTTAGCAGTTCATACAGATTGTCTACATTTTTTCTCGTTGCGCAGTAAATGATCCCACTGTCACCCGGATGTTTTCCAATATAATCTACAATATACTGGTCTTTATTTTTTGGCTTGTCCACCTGGAAAAATAAATTTTCCCGGTCAAATCCAGTGATCAGCGTATAGGGATTGACCAGTCCAAGGGTGCATACGATATCCTCCCGCACACGCTCTGTCGCAGTCGCCGTAAATGCACTCATAACAGGCCGTTTGCCCAGAAGGTTTACAAATTCCACGATTTTCATGTAGCTTGGCCTGAAATCCTGTCCCCACTGCGAAATACAATGGGCCTCATCGACCGTTACCATGGAAATCTGGACTTCTCTTGCAAGGTTTAAAAATCCATCGGTGAGCAAACGCTCCGGCGCGACGTAAATGATCTTATACCGGCCCTGTCTTGCCTTATCCACGGTCTCAAAAAAAGCTTTCTCCGACAGTGCACTGTTGATGTATGCCGCAGAAACGCCGGCCTGGTTCAATGCCTTCACCTGATCCTGCATCAGCGAGATCAGTGGTGAAACAACGAGCGTAATGCCAGGAAGCAGGACAGCCGGGATCTGGTAGCAGACGGACTTTCCGGCCCCGGTCGGCATGACAGCAAATGCATCCCTTCCAGATAAGATACTGTCGATGACTGACTTCTGCCCAGGCCGGAAGGAATCGTATCCGAACAGAACTTTCAAGGCCTCCTCCGGCGTATGGTATTGCGTTTCCTGCTGCGAGGAATCTTCATAAAAATTTGCCGGATCATAATCCTGCATTGTTTCCGGACCAGCCCCGGCATACTGGTCTTCGTATTGGTTTTCATACTGGTCTTCGTATTGGCCTTCATAGTCCCCGGCCATTTCAAACAGGATTTCCCAGGATGGATCGTCCGGGTACCCATCCTTTGTATTCGGATTGTTGCTCATGATAACTCCCACTTTTTTCTGAATCATTATGTACTGTACAACATTGTGAACTACATTGGCAATTGAATTACCGAGCATCTGATTACGAAGCATAGCTCCGTAGTTTCAGAGGTGCGTCCATGACACCCTTACTGCTACCCAGGTGGGTTACACAGCTACTTTTATTGTTTTTGTACTGCTCAGCCCGGTTACGGGCATATGGCAGACTGTGAAGCTTCTGGTTGGTTTTCCTTCCCAGATTTTTTTCTTTACGAATCCCCTTTATATCTCCAATTACAACCGTATGAATAAGAAAGTGAAAAATATTCTCTCCCAATAATGAACGTTTTTCCTGCATTATCATAACAAG
>NZ_QUIK01000011.1:138443-146642 GCF_003480105.1 Clostridium sp. AM42-4 | reverse complement strand
CACTTCTACTACTTCTTTATCACACATCAGCAAAGTCCCAGGGCATGTAACCGGCACCAAAGAATATATGGTTATGTCCTTTTTTTGCATAAAGCATGGAATTGACAGTGAAAAAGAAAAAATCTTTTTTACAATACAGCTCCAGATTTCCAAGTATTCCAGCCGGAATGAAGCAGGTGAAAATCAGGCACAGCTGAAAGCAGCAGCACAGGATGCGATCAAGTGCTTTGAACGGATCAGTTGTGTACAGATTTCTGATAAGGAAGGTCTTTTGGAGGCATTGTTACAGCATTTACAGCCGGCGGTATACCGGATCCGGTATCATTATCATGTGCAGCCTGATATCTCAGATATGATTCTTCCAAAATATCAGTATTTGCACGAAATCGTAAAGCTGTCTGTATTTCCATTGGAAACGTTGCTTGGAGAAACAATGCCGGATCGTGAAACGATTTACATAACCGCATTGATTGGAGCATGGCTGCGAAAGGAAGGCCTTCTGGGAACCATGCAGCCAAGAAAAAAAGCAGTTGTTGTATGCAGCAATGGAATTACAGTGTCGCATTTTTTACACATTACATTGGAAGAAATGTTTCCGGAAATTGAATTTACAGCTTGCCTTTCCATCCGTGGATTCGAAGAATATCAGAAAGATTTCCAGATTGTTTTTACAACGACAAGATTAAACACAGACAAAATTCAGTTTGTGGTAACCCCTTCATTTAATGAGTACACAGGAAAGATTTTTCGTCAAAAAGTACTTCGGGAGCTGGAGGAAGTCAGCTATGAAAATGTAACGACAGAAGGGATTATGGCTTTGATAGAGCGTTATGCAGTCGTTCAGGAACGGGATAAACTGGAAAAAAGCCTGCACCAGTATTTGTCATCATTTTCCGGAAAAGCATATCCGGAATTGCGGAATGAAGGACTTTGCCTGCGGGATCTGCTGAAGCCGGAAAATATAGAATTTGCGGCGGAGATTTATCCATGGGATGAGGCAATTCGAAATGCGTCCAATGTTTTATGGGAAAACGGAAGCATTGAGCTGCGCTATATTAATAAGATGATCCGGCTGATTCAGGAAAATCAGCCATATATCATGCTGGCGGATGGTGTGATTGTTGCGCATGCAGGTGTAGATGACGGAGTAGCCAGGCCCGCAATGTCACTTTACCGAATGCCAGAGAGAATATCAATAAATGGATATATGGACGCAGATATCATTATGGTTTTGGCTACTCCGGATAAAACGATCCATTTAACAGCGTTGTATCAGCTGATTCATCTTCTGGAAAATGAAGTTAACTTAAATAAGATCCGGATGGCTGAAAACACAGAGAAACTGGTACAGCTGATTGAATGGGAAAGCAGTCTGAAAATATAGGATGGAGGAATTGTGGATATGTCAGATGCATTACAAAAAGCAAAAGAGGAAGTCTTATGGGGCTGCCGTCTGATGGTGGAAAGAGGTTATCTGTTAGGAACAGTTGGAAATCTGAGTGCCAGAGCGGATGGGACAGATCTGGTCGTTATCACACCGACAAGTCTGCCATATGATACGATGACAGAAGAGGATCTGGTCGTGGTAAATATGAATGGAGAGATAGTCTCAGGAAAGCACCAGCCATCTATTGAGTGTTCCATGCATTTGGGGGTATATTGGGCACGTCCGGAACTTCGGGCCCTGGTACATACCCATTCAAAATATGCAACGACGGTTAGTTTGATTAAGGGACTGGATATTATGCCGGCAATTGACACCGAACAGTCTCTGTATCTGGGTGGAGATATTAATATTGTTCCGTTTGCATTTCCCGGATCCAAAGAACTGGCTGAATATGTAAAGGATGGAATTGGAACCACTGCCGGGCTTCTGATGGCAAATCATGGAGCGTTAGGAGTAGGGATTTCCATGAAAGATGCAGTAATTGCATCCGATATTATTGAACGCAACAGCGAGATGTATCTGCTGTTAAAAGCGGGAGGATTCGATTATAAACCAATGACAGAGGATTATAAGGTGTTTGTAAAAGAAAAATCAAAAAAGAAGCGTCAGGTTATTAGTGCTTAACAGAGAGAGTTGAAAAGGGGCTGCCACAAAATCATCCATATGAGATGATTTTGTGACAGCCCCTTTGATTTATTAGTGCAAATCTACCGTACTATTGAGTTCTTGTGCCATTTCCTGCCAATGGTCCATTCTGCGCTTTAATTCAGCCTTACTTTCTTCATCCTCACGGAATCTGCAAAGATCCCGATGATGTTTGACAGAATTGTGTCAGAACCTGCACCTCTGACATTTGACGAGGATGGAAATCTGTTTTAAAAAAGGCGGCCTACCGGGCCGCCTTTACTGCATTTTGGATTGCCTCTGCCATGACTTCTGCCGCCAGTGTTCCGGCAACATTTAAGTCTGCTTCTACGGTTCCGATGGAGGCGGCATAGATGGAATCGCCATCGGCCATGGTGCCTACCGGGTTAATGCAGCGTGCGTAGCCGCTGCGAGCCATGGAAGCAATTTTGCTTAATTCTGCTTTGGAAAACGCGCCGTTGGTGATAATAGCACCGATGGTGGTATTGGCTTTGCTGTTTGGATCGTGTTGGAATTGGTCGGTTCTCTGGCTGAATTTGTAAAGCTCTTCCAGTGTATCAAAGAATCCGCTGCCATCTGGTTTTCTTGGACCGGCAATTTTTTCGCCGGTAGCCGGATTGAAGACATCGCCGAAGGCATTTAAGATTACAACTGCGGCAATCTTTAAGTTACCGATGGAGACTGCATACATGCCAAGACCGGTTTTGGTTGCTTTGTCGCGGCCATAGATTTTGCCAACACTGGCGCCGGTACCTCCGCCTAAGATGCCGGATACCGGATGCGGATGTTCTGCATCCTGACAGGCAGCATAGCCCATAGCAGCATCTGGTCGGATATCAGAACGTCCAATACTCAGGTCGTAGATACAGGACTGGCAGACTAACGGTACTTTTGCAAATCCGGTTTCATAACCAATACCGTGTTCTTCCAGATAGCGCATGACCCCGTCACTGGCAGCCAGGCCGAAGGCAGAGCCGCCGGAGAGTACAATGGCATTGAGCGGATTGTCAGCAGTGATGGGGGATGTAAGTGGCGTTTCCCGGGAAGCAGGTCCCCCTCCGCTGATATCAATACCGGCTTTTGCACCGTGGTCGAAGAGCAGAACCGTTACACCGGTCATGGCCTCATAATCCTGGGCGTTGCCGATGCGAAGACCCTCAAGATCAGTAATGGGAATCTCTCTGACAGAGTCGAATAATTTCATGATGAACCCTCCATGTTTGAAATAGTTAAGCCGCAGGATTCCTGCGGCTTATGAAATCGTTTCGTAATTGTTCAGTACCTTCACAGTCACGAGCAAAAATTCATGAAAAATATATAGCCCGTTTTTACTGACGGAATGCTGCAGCCAGTGCGCGGGATACGGCGCTGCCCAGAATGGTGCAGGCAACTGCCTCAATAGCACCCTGAACACCGACAAACAGAATCACGAAAATAAGCGGATTCGTTGCGCCGAGCTTGGTAACGATGCCCTGGATATACTCAGTATTATAGAAAAAGAGTACCAGAGAACTCATGAAGAACAGTGTGTTTAACAGCGGGCAGGACAGGCTTGCCACGATGAATGCACCGTTTTTGGAAAATTTCTTTACCAGCTGGAAAATCAGACCGCAGATCCATCCTTCGAGGATTCGCGGAACCAGGCAGGTAAATAACAGGCCGAACGGATTGATCTGCAGAAGTGCTGCACTGAAGGCAGAGCCGCCGGTTAATGCCATAGCCACGCTGGTCAGACCAAAAGCTGCGCCGCAGATGGCACCGGCTGTCGGTCCAAGAATGATGGCGCCGACGGCAACCGGAACGGTTAAAAAGGTGATGGTAAGTCCCGGAGTACGTAAGTAACCGAGCGGTGAGAAGGCCATAACGAAGATAATCGCTACCATAAGGGCCAGCTTCACCATAAAGGAAGTCCGGGAGTGGGAAAGTTCAGAGCTGATTTGGTTTTTTGTTGCTGTTTTCATTGTTTTCTCCTTTTTCGCTGATAAAACGGCATGCTCTGCCGCATCCCTGCGGAGTGCTTTTGTCCCCTGTTTTTCAGCATTTAAATTAGATTGATTGGGGATACAATGAACGGAAACTTAAGAAGGCAGACGGAAACAGGACAGAATAAAGAAGTGTGTTACGAGACACGCAGTGCGTGAAAGGTAACAGGAATACTGCTCCCTGTGAACGGATAGAAATGAGAACAAAGTTTGTTGCAGCCAAAATGGTCCGCACGGAATTCTCTTTCTTTTCGTAACTGCATAGACTTCATGCTTCTGTTCACGCGAGTGTTCCAGAAAACGGAATTTGCTGCAGTCACGGGTTTTTGTATGAATCGAGCGCAGTCTGTTGCGTCCGGCTGTAAAATGATACATTTTCCTAAGAATAACGTTCATCCTTACTATAGCATAAATCTTCCAAACCGCAAGTGTTTCTGGAGATACATAGGAATTTTTTGGATTTTATGATAGAATAAAATGGTATCCGTACTAATCTGGAAGAAACAAAACAGAAAGAAAAAGGAGCAAAATACTCCCATGGTTTCTGACGGAAAAGCTGGATGCGGAAAGAGAGGAAAGATTTCATGAAAAAAACAATCGCAACCCTGTTGGCCTGTGCCATGACTGCTACGGTTCTGACCGGATGCTCTGGCGCAGATAAGACGCAGACTTCTGCCGCAGAAACGATAGCAGAGCAGACAAGTGCTGATAAAACAGCGGAGGAGACCACAGAGGCACAAACAGGGGAAGAATCTGAAGCAGCGGATGCAGCAACGACCGGTGCACAGACACTCCGTGTTGGCTCGTTAAAGGGGCCGACCACCATTGGACTGGTATCCCTGATGGATGAGGCTTCCAAGGGCGAGTCCGAGGGAGCTTATGAGTTTACCATGGCGGCAGATGCTTCCGAGCTGGCAGCACAGGTGGTTTCTGGTGATCTGGATATTGCGCTGGTCCCGGCGAATCTGGCCAGTGTCCTGTATCAGAAAACCAAGCAGGGAATCGAGGTCATTGATATCAATACGCTGGGTGTGCTGTATGTAGTTTCTGCAGACGATTCTATCCATAACATTGCAGACCTGAAGGGAAAAACCATATACATGACCGGAAAAGGAACCACACCGGATTATGCACTTCAGTATCTGATCGGTGCAAACAGCATGACACCGGATGATGTGACGATCGAGTATAAATCTGAGGCAACGGAGGTCGCAGCGGTATTAAAAGAAAATCCGGATGCCATCGGCCTTCTGCCGCAGCCGTTCGTGACTGCAACCATGGCCCAGAATGAGAATTTAAAAATGGTCCTGAACCTGACAGAAGAGTGGGATAAGACCCAGCCGGAAAATGGAAGTTCTCTGGTGACTGGTGTTACGGTATGCCGCAAAGAGGTGCTTGAGCAGAATCCGGAAGAGGTGGAGACCTTTTTAAAGGAACACAAGGAATCTGCAGACTGGGTGAATACCAATGTAGCAGATGCAGCAGAGCTGGTAGCGGCAGCTGGTATCATCGAAAAGGCCCCGGTGGCCCAGAACGCAATTCCGTACTGCAGCATTGTCTGCATCGATGGGGAGGATATGAAGACCAGACTGTCCGGTTATCTGGAAGCTCTTTTTGAGCTAGATCCTTCTTCCGTAGGCGGCCAGGTACCGGATGACGGCTTCTATTACCTGCATGAGTAAGCGGAAGAAACGCTACTGTTCCCATGTTGCGCAAACGAAGAAACTGCTGATTATCTGCCTGTGGCTGGTATTCTGGCAGACATCAGCTTTCGTAGTGCACAATTCCATTATGCTTGTGGGGCCTTTCGAGGCCCTTCAGGCATTGTGGCGGCAGCTCCCGTCTGCAGATTTCTGGCGTTCTGTTTTTGGCTCCTTCAGCCGCATCAGCATCGGCTTTTTTTCGGCATTTGCAGCCGGGATACTGCTAGGTGCTCTTGCGTATGCAGTGCCGCTTCTGGAAGAAATCCTGGAACCGTTCATGCTGTTTCTGAAAGCAGTTCCGGTGGCATCCTTCATTATCCTTGTCTTAATCTGGGCCGGCTCTCGCAATCTCTCCGTGGTAATCTCGTTTCTGGTGGTATTGCCGGTCATCTATGTGAATACGATAGCCGGCCTGAAAAGCACGGACTGGAAACTTCTGGAGATGGCAGAGGTGTTCCATATGCCTGTGTGGAAGCGCATCCGCTTTATTTATCTGCCGGCGCTGATTCCGTATCTTTTAAGCGGCTGCCGCATTGCACTGGGGATGAGCTGGAAATCCGGCGCCGCAGCGGAGGTGATCGGACTGCCGGAGCACTCCATTGGTGAGCAGTTGTATCTGGCAAAAATCTATCTGGAGACGGCAGACCTGTTTGCCTGGACGCTGGTGATCATTCTGATCAGTGCGGTCTTTGAGCGGCTGGTACTGTTTTCATTATCCAGGTTATGTCCACAGAAAGGAGAGGGGAAGCATGAAGCTGCAGATTCATGACTTGTGCAAACAATTTGACGGACACTTGGTTCTGGATCATGTTTCCATGGAACTGGTGAGCGGGCATATCTACTGTCTTATGGCACCCTCCGGAACGGGAAAAACCACGTTGTTTCGGATCCTCATGGGGCTGGAACACGCAGACAGCGGTGAAATCATAGTACAAAGAAAAACAAAAGAAGCTGGCCAAGCGGCAGCTGAAAAAGTAGCAGATTGGCAGGAGAACGAAACGCTGCAGAATCTTTGCATCGGTGCCGTTTTTCAGGAAGATCGTCTGTGTGAGGCTTTTTCAGCAGTGGAAAATGTGCTCATGACGGCAGCCTCTTCCATGAGCCGGGCAGAAGCGGAGCGGGAACTCCGGGAGCTTTTGCCGCAGGAAGCACTGAACCGCCCGGTAGCCACCTTAAGTGGCGGCCAGAAACGGCGGGTGGCCCTTTGCCGTGCCCTCTGCGCACCATCGGACCTGTTGATCCTGGATGAGCCGTTTACCGGGCTGGATGCCGGGACCAGAATGGAAGGAATCCGTTATCTGCAAAAAAAGAGTGCTGGGAAGCTTACGCTTCTCAGCACACATCAGGAAGATGATATTCCCACCCTAAATGGAATCCGTATTACCATTTGAAAGGTGTTTTGTTTTAATAAGCGATGATCTCGTAACCATCTTCCGTTACCAGAACCTGGATCTCCCACTGGGCAGATGGCTTTCCGTCTTCGGTATACACGGTCCAGTCGTCATCTGCGTCAACGAAAACATCCGGTTTTCCCATGTTTACCATCGGCTCGATGGTGAACATCATACCCGGAACCATGAGCATTTCGGTGCCGCGCTCGGAAACATAGCTGACCCACGGCTCCTCATGGAACTGAATGCCAACGCCGTGACCGCCAATCTCGCGGACGACGCTATAGCCGTTTTCACGGACAAAGTCATGGATCGCAGCACCCATATCGCCCAGGAAATGCCACGGCTTTACTTCTTTTAAGCCAACCTCGATGCTCTGTTTGGTAATCTCCACCAGACGTTTTTTCTCCGGGGAGACATCGCCGATGCAGAACATACGGGAGGAATCGGAATAGTAGCCGTTTAAGATCGTAGAGCAGTCTACGTTGATGATATCGCCATCCTGCAGGACACGGTCCGGGTCCGGGATGCCGTGGCACACGACCTCGTTGATGGAGGTGCAGACACTTTTGGGGAAGCCTTCGAAATTTAATGGAGCCGGAATCGCACCGCGTTTGGTTGTCTCGTCGTAAACCCACTGGTCAATCTCCTCGGTGGTGACGCCAGCCTTGATGTGCGCTGCAACATAGTCCAGAACCTCGATGTTGACCTTTGCGCTGGCCTTGATCTTTTCAATCTGCTCCGGAGTCTTGATCATGTTGTGCTCCGGAACAATGCAGCCCTTGTTCTCGTACATCTTCAGCTTTTCATCGAAATCGTAGTGGCATTTTTTGTATTTGAGTCCGCTGCCGCACCAGCAGGGACTGTTTCTGTCGATCATATGCATGGGGAAACCTCTTTTCCTATTTTCTGTAACTGCGCAGATATGCACCGTTACATTTTTTCTATCATCAAGCGTAGCATGGAAATTTGGTTTGTCAAGTGAAAATGGCATTATTGAATAGAAAATAACAATTTAAGATATGGCAAGG